>DASWXG010000165.1:0-2816 GCA_036405615.1 Prosthecobacter sp.
TCTCCCTTTTTCTCCTGGAAGATGAGCTTTCGTACATCCTGGCAAACTTGAGGTTTCACCGGCAGTTCACCACCGGACAGCCGTTTCAAAAAGTCCACCTGCTCCAGAGGCGAGATGGCCAGCGGTCCTTCCAGCCAGAAACGTGTGCCTGCCGTGGGTCCGGCCTGGGCATTGCCATATCTCAACCGTTCCAGCCAGGTTTGCATGCGCGCCTGCCCGGTCCTTTTCGCAAGTTCATGAAACACGGCCACGTTGGAGACTTTCATGGCATCCTTGAGATTCATGTCCTGCTCCCACTGCTTTAGCCGCTCCCGGGTCCCGCCGTAGGGCAGCACTTCGTCAAGGTCCCGAACGGCTCCCACTTCAAGGCCGATCAGGGCATTGGCGATTTTGAAAGTCGAGGCGGGCTGGAAACGGGTCTGGGCACGTTTCTGGTTCAAAACATGGATGACATTTTTGGCCGGATCCAGAACGGCAAAACATCCGGTCAGCCCCCGCTTTTCAAAGGACCTGGGCAGCCCTGGAGCTTCCTGGTAAGTCTCGGCGGACAGTCTGCCTGCGACACCCGTTAGCAGAAATACTGCAAGGAAGACCCTTTTAAACGGCCTGACCCATCGTCCTAAAAACCCGTCCCGTTGGTGCGAACAAGAACGAGCGGAAGGAAAAGCCGTTACTGAATGAGACAGGAGCGTTTTCATGGCTCGGCGGGCGGGGTTTGCCACCGGATAACATACCCACGGCTCTTTGCTATTCCAGGAAACCCTTTTTCATAGCCGCTTTCAAAGGGACTTCCCTGCAAACTGAGCCATTGCCACGGAGGAAGCCTGTTGCTACCAATGGCGCCGCATGTCGCGCACTCGTTGGCTTCTGGCCGGTTTCTGGCTTCTGCTGTTCTGGTTCATCGCCGGAGCAGTCTGGATTCCTGCGCTGCAAGATCGGCTGGGCAAAAGGGCGGCAGAGTTGCTGGAAGGTGTTGAAACAGGCTACCCTCCGGTGACCGTCCGTTTTGACGGGCTTGAAGCTCATCTGGAAGGACGGGTGAGGCACGAGGCGGAATCGAAGGATATTGAAGCCCGCATTGCCAGCCAGCTGCGGCTTTCGGGCCTTCCCGGCAGTGGCCTGAACCCGGTGCAGAAGGTTCATAACCGGATCGAAATCGCCCCCTACCCCGCCGGCTGGTTGCTACTCACCGTTCAGGGTTCCCATGCAGCACTCTATGGCACGGCCGCTACAGATTTTGAGGCCCGGGACGTTTCGAGACTGGTCGAAGAACGCTGGGAAAAGGCCGGGGGCCGTATGAGCACCCGTCTTCAGACCCGCCCGGCCGCCTTTGACGAAGCCCGGGGAATCCAATCCACGCTCGACCAGTTGCCCACGCCACGTTCCCAGGGTGGGGGAGATTCCGCCCAGGCCTGGTATGCGCGCATTGGCGGCAGCTGGGAAAGGCTGACTCTGGATGCCACGGATGAACTTCTGCGTCAGCGGCATGGACCGGACGTCGTCAATGACAGCGAGTGGTCCTCGGTGGTCCAGCCAGCACTCAGCCATACCCGCCGTTATCAGCAGACGGAGCGCGCCCGCATCGCCGAAGCCGAACGTCAGGCCAAACTGGCACCGCCGCATGTGTTCCTGGCCGTACGGGATCAAAGGCTGCTGCTGCGAGGTGAAGTCGCCTCGCTAAAAATCAAACGCGAACTCCTGAACGCCGTCATCACCGGCCTCCCGGGATGGCGTGTGCTGGATGATCTGCGGGTGAATGATCAGCGCCGGGAGGTCGTCGAGTTTGCGCCCATCACCACGGCTCTGCTGCCCGAAAGCGGCGAGGGCAGCCCCGGTAAATCATTTTTTCTGGGGCTTTCCGGCAGTGCCTGGGAGCCGGTGGACTGGGAGATTGGTGAGAACAGCCGACCCTGGAAAAACCTTCTTCCCGCAGACCTGCCTCCTGCCCTTTTGCAAGAGGACAGCCTGATGGTAGCGCAATGGTTACAGGGCAGCGCCCAGGGCATTCCTTCTTTGCCTATCCCTGCCCAGCCCAGCTATCTCACGCTCGCGTTGCTTCCGGACAAAGTCATCCTCGCCGGCCAGCTGGCCGAAGAAGCCCACCGCACCCGGATCATTGAAGCCGTGAAACGCACCTATGGCAGCAAAGTCGTCCTGTTTGCGGATGCACTGCTGGCGCGTGGCACCTGTGAGCCAACACCCGATGTCGAGCAAACGGTCCGCAGTCTGCCCCCTTTGCCCGCAGCCAAAGATCCCCCCCTCCTTGCCTTTGCCCGCCCAGGCCAGGTCTGGAAGGCCCAGGCAGCCACCGAAGCATTGCTGACACCGGGAGCACTGGCTCCCAGCGGACTGCTTCCGCCTGACTTTCCCGCAGCCATGGCCGAGGACACTTTTTCAGCCGAGGCTTACGATCACATCCGCCATCACTGGCAAAGCCAGCGCGCCAAACCCGCCGCAAAGCCCTGACTGCACACATCCCCTCTTTATGGAAGGCTATCTCTGGCTGCTTCTTCAAACGCTTCCGCTGATCGCGGTGGCGGCCCTGGTGTTTTTCTTTTTGGGCTGGCGCTGGCGCGGCCGTGACCTCGCCCGGCAGACATGTGCCCCCGCTCGAAAACCGGATCCGGAAGGTGATGCAGCCCGCAGTCTGCGTGAAGAGCGCGATACAGCCCGCAACCTGGAGGAAAAGCTCAGGCTGAAACTCATCGAGACACAGGCCGAACTTCAGGAGGCCAACGACCGCCAGACCCAGTTGCAAAAAGAGATCCTGCGTCTGTCCGATCAATTGCGGGAAAAGAAATCAGAGGACAGTTCCT
>DASWXG010000166.1:0-8842 GCA_036405615.1 Prosthecobacter sp.
CTCTCCTGGACAGTCCTGAGTCACAAAAGCTGAAGTCCCAAGGAGGCATGGTGGGTGACCGTGAAGTCGTGGGCATCCTCTTTCGCAAGCTGCTGGAACCCGAGCAGCAGAACGGCGCCATCCTGGACGGATTTCCCCGCACCAAGGTGCAGGTGGAATGCCTCAAGCTGCTCTTTGATGAAATGATGCACCTGCGCCGGGATTTTGCCGACACGCCGGATGCCTTCCACTTCAAGCAGCCCATCTTCCACATCATGGTGCTCTTTGTGGACGAGGCCGAAAGCATCGCCCGCCAGTTGAAGCGCGGCCAGGAGGTGCTGGCCCACAATGAAGAAGTCCGCCGCTCCGGCCTGGGTGAACTCTGGGAAGAAAGGGCGACCGATTTTGACGCAGGTCTGGCCCGCAACCGTTATAAGGTTTTCAAAGAGAAAACCTATGACGCCCTGGTCTCCCTGAAGGAGATCTTCCACTACCATTTTATCAATGCGCAGCTGCCTCTGGAAAAAGTACAGCAGAACATTGTGCGGGAACTGGAATACCAGAGCTCGCTGGAGCTGGACCCGCGCACCTTTGACCTTCTGCGCAAGCTGCCTCTGGCCAGCGAAATCATCCGCCATGCCCGGCAGGACCTCGTCCGCCGCCTGGACAGCTACAAAGTGGAGAAGCCGGAACTGATGCAGGCCGTAGTGGACTTCATCGAGGACAAGATGATGCCCATCATCGTCCGGCACTCCATCTCAGGCCGTGCCGACATCAATTCCGAGGACAGGCTCTTTCACGACTCCCAGGCGCTGGCGATGCTCATCGACATTTTCTCGGAGCGCGGCTTCCAGGCCACCGTGGATCTTCACCACATCGAGATTCCGGAGCGTTTCGATCTGCAAACCGGCGAGATCCATTGCCGGAAAAAGAAAGTCTTCCGCTTCGGCATCCGCTTCAAAGGCTCCGAAATCCGGCGTGGTTGATCCCACGAATCTCGAACGCAGGCAAAACCGGCACATCAGCGGCCGGGCACATGCTTTTTCCCTCGCCGCCGCGTGAAACCACGATACGGGAAAGCTGTCCATGTCTCCTTCCCGTCTCGATTTTCAGCTTGAAGCCCAGGCCTCCGGTTCCCGCGCCCGTGCCGCCACTTTCCGCACCCTGCACAGCACGGTGCGCACGCCCCTGTTCATGCCTGTGGGCACCCAGGCCACGGTGAAGGCCCAGCTTCCGGAAACGCTGCACGAGTCGGGATCGCAAATTTTGTTAGCCAACACCTACCATCTTCTCCTGCGGCCAGGGCCGGAGGTGTTTAAAAAGATGGGCGGCATCCACAAGTTCATGCAATGGCCGGGCTCAGTGCTCACAGATTCGGGCGGCTATCAAATCTTCTCCCTGCCCCACTCCCGTTCCATGACCGAAGAAGGGGCCGTGTTTCAAAGCTATGTGGATGGCCAGCGCATCCTGCTCAGCCCGGAACTGAGCATCCAGACGCAAATGGCCATCGGCAGCGACATCATGATGGTGCTGGACCAGTGCATCCCCTCCACCGCAGACGAAAAGGCCGCCCGCGCCGCCCTGGGTGTGACCCAGCGCTGGGCTCTGCGCAGTCTTGCGGCCCGGCAGGATTCACCTCAATCCATGTTCGCCATCGTTCAGGGAGCCCTCTACCCGCACCTGAGGAAGGAAAGTGCCGAGGGCCTGACCCAGCTGCCCTTTGACGGCTTCGCCATTGGCGGCCTCGCCGTAGGTGAAGCGAAGGCAGAGCGGGAAGACACCTGCGAACTCACGGCCTGCCTGCTGCCTGCGGACCGTCCCCGTTATCTCATGGGCGTGGGCACTCCGCTGGACGTGCTAGAGGCGGTGCATCGAGGAGTGGACATGTTCGACTGCATCATCCCCACCCAGGTGGCCAAGCGCGGCTCCGTCTTCACCTCACGCGGTATCATCCAGCTGCGCCGCACGGTGTACAAGTTTTCCGAAGACCGTCTGGACCCTGCCTGCAACTGCCCCGTGTGCGCCAGGTACACACGGGCGTATCTGCACCATCTCACCAAGACGCAGGAGCCTCTGGGCTGGCAGCTCATGGGGCAGCATAACATTCATTTCTACCACCAGATGATGCGGGAGATCCGTCAGAGCATCCTGGAAGACCGCTTCTTGAAACTGTATCAGGAGAAGCGTCAGATCCTGCAAGTAGAAGATATCGACCACCCTGTCACGACAGTGAAACCACCCGTGGTCAGCCCCGCACACGCCAGCCGGGTGGGTGAATACGAGCTTGCGCTAAATCCGGGCGAGTCCGCCGTCATCTTCCACACGGCAACCCGTCAGACCGTTTCCACAGATGAGAAGGCTGCTGAGTGGAACGCTGATGTCCACCTGGCTACGCACCTGCGTCTTCCCGCAGGTGAGACGCCAGAGGAGGCAGCCCCCGTCATCATCTGGGACATTGGCCTCGGCACAGGAGCAGCCGCCATCGCCGCCATTCTCACTTACGAAGAGGAGTCTTCAAAAGGACCGGTCCGCCCCTTGCACATCCTTTCCTTCACCAATGATGTGTCGCCCCTGCGGCTGGCCCTCAGCCACAAAAAGCACTTCCCTTACCTGCGTCACGGCTCTGCGGATACTTTGCTGCATCGTGGTACCTGGACCTCCCGCTACAAGGAAGGTCTCACCTGGACCTTGCTCCAAGGACCGCTTGAGGAAACCCTGGGCGATGCGCCCGCTCCACCGGAGATCACCTTCCATCAACCGCTCCCTGGAATGGAGGTTCCTCAAGGTGTGCCTGAGAGGTGAGGGAGGGGCAAGTGCAAAGGTCAAGGTGTCAAAGGGTGAAGGCAGCGCAATCACCGGGAACCAACGCCTCACCTAACAAACGATGCAAATAATATCCGCATCTCGAAGGGACGCAGGAAGGCTTCGTTCATCCGATCAACTGACGACTATTCGTAGATCTTTGCCGCATCAAACATGTCACACAGCACTTTCCACGTCGGCTCTTTGGGCACCGCCTGACCGTGATTCAAATAATAGCCATCCATATCCTCCACCCACCTTCCGAAAGCATCCAGAAAACTGGGCAGATCTTTGTTTTCCCAAGCATTCGGGTTGTTACGGAAATCTTGCCCTAGCGTTTGTATAAACGCGACAAAATCTTTGCGGGTAAAATGAGACTCATCCAGTTCTGCGTCAGCCATAATGGTTTGATAGTGCGCGTTTTGTGAATGCAGGCGTCCTGCAATAAATCGTCACTGCGGCGGCAGGTCATGGAGAAACATCCAGGCCGACTTAAAGCACAGCATTAGACACACGCAACGGATGCTCACGCTGAGGGCAGCCTCTTCGTCGAAACAATTCTCCTCCCCATCCTGCAAAAACCGTCGGGCCTCCTCCATGCCTGAATAGTCCAAAGGCAAAGCCTGCACCCTTCATGGCCGGGGGCGTTCTTTATGGCATGGTATTGTCCATGCGGGTCCGCCTTCTTCTCCTCATCAGCGCCTTTCTGCCCCTCCTGGCAGGAGGCTCGGAGCCTGTCTCTTTCAGCCGGGAGGTGCTGCCTATTCTTTCTGAAAACTGCCTCAGTTGCCACGGTCAGGATGAAAGCCACCGAAAGGCCGACTTGAGGCTGGACACTCGTGAGGGCGCGCTCGCCGCTCTCAAACCAGGAAAACCGGAAGAGAGCGACCTTCTCACCCGCATCCTGACGGAAGATGCGGATGAACTCATGCCTCCGCCAAAGTCGCACAAGCCGCGGCTACCCCGGGAGCAGGCGGACATCCTGCGCCGCTGGATCCATGAAGGCGCCCCCTGGGGCAAGCACTGGGCTTTTGAAAAACCCGCCCAGGCTGCCGTCCCCGCAGGTGCGCACCCCGTGGACCATTTCGTCCGCAGCGCTCTGACCCAGAAAGGCTTGAAGCCTTCACCTCCCGCGCCTGCTTACACGTTGCTCCGCCGTGTGTCTTTTGATCTCACCGGCCTGCCGCCCACACCGGAGGAGGTGGCCGCTTTTGAAGCCCGGCCAGATTGGGCTGCGCTCATCCGCCGCCTGCTGGCCTCCCCTCATTTTGGCGAACGCATGGCCATGTGGTGGCTGGATGCGGCCCGCTATGCCGATACCGATGGCTTTCAAGCGGATGCCAACCGTACCAACTGGCCCTGGCGTGACTACGTCATCCAGTCCTTCAACGACGACAAACCCTTCGACCAGTTCACCCTGGAACAGTTTGCCGGCGACCTCCTTCCCAATGCCACCGCCGAACAAAAAGTAGCGACCTGTTTTCACCGCAATCACATGACCAACGGTGAAGGCGGACGTGACAAGGAAGAGTCGCGCATTGATTACGTCATCGACCGCATCAATACCACTGGCACCGTATGGCTGGGCCTCACCCTCGGCTGCACCCAGTGCCACACGCACAAGTTCGATCCCATCACCCATGCGGATTACTACAGCCTCTCCGCGTTTTTCAACAGCATTGACGAAGACGGCTCCGCCGGAAACAAGGCGCGGCCCTATCTAGGCTACACGTCACCGCTGGCAGCGCCCGCCGTCGCTGAGTCCCGGGAGCTGGTAAAACAGCGCACCGGCACAGAGAAGCAGGCACGAACAGATGCCGAAAAACCCTTCGCCCGCTGGTTGGACAACCAGCAGGCCAAAACCCGCGCCGGCTTTGCGGCCTGGGAGGTGCTCAAAGGCCGTTTGGAGTCCGAAGAAGGGACCCTCCTGCACCAGGAAAAAGACGGCACGGTGCAGGCCACCGGACCCGAGAAACAACAAGATGATTACCGTCTCATATCTCCCTTCCGCGCAGAGCGTATCACTGGGCTGAAGCTTGAGGTCTTTCCGCACGCCAGCCACACCGGAGGCGGATTGTCTCGTGGTCCTTCGGGCGAGTTTATTCTCACAGACATCAAGGTCCAGGTCAGACGCCGGGGCAGTTCGCAGGTCCGTGACATCGCGGTGGCCGGAGCAGTGGCAGATGTGTTTGCCAAACCTGTCAAAGGTTCCCGCGAATATGGCGATATCAAAGGTGTGCTGGATGATGATCCTCGCAATGGCTGGACCACCGCCGGCTTTCCGCAAACCCAGCCTCACACTGCCGTTTTTGCCCTGGCCACACCGCTTTTCCTGACGGCGGATGAAGAACTGGTCTTTGAATTGCGCCACCGGTCCACACTGGGCCATTCCAACATCGGTCGCTTCAGGATCTCCGTTACTGATCAGCCAGGTCCGGCCGTCAACAGTCTGGAACCGGCGCCTTTGGAACAACTGGCCAAGATCCGCGATGCGGCTATCCCGGCCTCTCTGCGTGATCGTTTGTTCGCGCAGTTTCTGGAAGACCACCAGCCCTACCGGATTGCAAAAACCTCCTTGGACAGGGCCAGTGCCCAACTCAAAGAAATGGAGAGTGCGGCAGGCAAACTCAACGTCATGGTGCTGGCCGAAGCCAAAACACCTCGCGACACACACATCCTCCTTCGAGGGGTCTGGGACAAAAAAGGCGAGAAAGTCAGCCCGGATGTGCCTGCGGCCATTGCCTCGTGGCCGGTCGGTCAGCCGCGCGACCGTGCAGGCCTTGCCCGCTGGATCACCTCTCGCGACAATCCGCTGACGGCCCGTGTCTTCGTCAATCACCTGTGGCAGATGTGTTTCGGCAGCGGCCTCGTCCGCACCGCCGATGATTTCGGCCTGCAAGGCGAGCGTCCCAGCCACCCGGAATTGCTGGACTGGCTCGCCGTGGATTTCATGAACCATGGCTGGGACGTCAAACACCTGCTCACCCAGATCGTCACCAGCGAGACCTACCGGCAGAATTCCGCCGTCCGGCCTGATCTCCTGGCACAAGATCCCCAAAACCGCCTCCTGGCGCGAGGGCCACGCTTCCGCCTTCCGAGCTGGATGCTGCGCGATGCCGCACTCAAAAGTTCTGGGCTGCTCAATCCCGCCCTTGGAGGACCGCCCGTTAGGCCTTACCAGCCCGAGGGAGTCTGGGAAGAAAACTTCATGGGCCGCTTCACTTATGAACCCAGCCAGGGATCCGCCCAGCACCGGCGTACACTCTACGCCTTCTGGCGCCGCAGCATCGCCCCCACATTTCTCTTCGACAGCGCTCAACGCCGTGTCTGCGAGGTGACGATGAGCCGCACGAACACGCCTCTGCAAGCCCTGACTTTATTGAATGATGCCACGATGATGGATGCCGCATCCGCCCTGGCCCAACAAATGGTGCAAACACCGTCCAGTGTCTCTCAACGCCTGTCTGCCCTGTATTCAAAGGTGCTGTCGCGCAGGCCAACAGCAGAAGAAACAATGGTGCTTTCCCGCGAACTCGACCGGGCTCTCGCCCACTACCGGGATCATCCCGCTGATGCCGAAAAGTATCTGGCCAGTCTCCCTTCTCCTGTGCCAGCCAAACATCCCGTTCCAGACCTCGCAGCGCACACTCTCGTTGCCAGCCTGGTTCTCAACCTCGACGAAGCCATCAGCCATGAGTAAGCTGAGGTCATATTCCGTCCTCGTGGAAGATGAAGAGCTCGTATCCTCAATCACTTCCATCGAGGAACATCCGCTATCCAAGTCTGCCATGAAGATGGAACAGTTGGTCAAGTCCTGCTTTCAGGTCCTCCGGCATGACCTGGTAAGCGGGAACTTTGCGCAGAGTGATTTCAGCCCTGATGAAATACAAGCAATAGCCCCTCTCCTTCCACACGGCTTTCTCTCCAAAGCAGGCTCCACTATTGGATTCACCTCGACATCTGCAGCTGAGCATCAATACCTCATCATCTTCCCTCTTGAGCATGGCCTCACCAAGGACCATTCGCAGTGGAAGACCAGCCCCCCGTTGTGTGTGATCATGTTTTCTAGATCTCACCCCTCAGAAGCGGCCGTCTATGGTTATCACACCTCGTACCTGCCCTCGCCCGTCCCACGGGGATTTACCGCCAGCACAATCTCAGAGCAGGCAAAGCGACTGTTTAACCCCCGCTCCAAGGTGGCGTCACCTACCCTCGCTTTCAGAGCTATCAGTCATTTGGCGGACGTGATGCGTGAGGAGATGAATGAGAACGCAGGCCGCATCAAGTTCCATTGACAGCACCAGTCACCACTCGTTTCCCGGAAATCCACTACCTTCACTACGTCATGTCTGCCAACTCTCTGCACACCACCCGCCGTTACTTCCTGGGCCAGTGCACGGGCGTCTCCGTTGGCGCCATGGCTCTATCCTCCTTGTTAGGCAATTCCGCAGCGGCTGCGATCCCTTCGGAAGCTTCCGTGCCGGGCCTGCCCGGGCTGCCGCACTTTGCCCCCAAAGCCAAACGGGTCATCTTTCTCACCCAGTCTGGCGGCCCCTCTCAACTGGAACTGTATGACCACAAACCCGGGCTGATGAAGTGGGCGGGCACGGAACTTCCCGAATCCGTCCGCCAGGGCCAGCGCCTCACCACCATGACGGCGAACCAGAAGCAGCTCATCCTGCCCGGCATCACGAAATTCTCCAAACACGGCCAGAGCGGGGCCACCGTCAGCGAGTGGCTACCTCACCTCGGCGAGGTGGCGGATGATCTGTGTTTCATCAAGTCCATGACCACGGACCAGATCAACCATGCGCCAGCCATGACCCAGTTCCTCACTGGAAACCAGATCCCTGGCAGACCCAGCATGGGGTCATGGATCAGCTACGGCCTTGGCAGTCTGAACCGCAATATGCCGGACTATCTGGTGCTCATTTCCAAAATGCAGCGCCCCAGTGACCAGCCGCTGTATGACCACTACTGGGGTAGCGGTTTCCTGCCCTCCCGCTACCAGGGGGTAAAGCTGAGAAACTCCAAGGACCCCGTGCTCTACCTGCGCGATCCCGACGGCCTGCCCCGTCACCTGCGCCGCAGCATGCTGGACGGCCTCTCCGAGCTGAACCAGATGCGCTTTTCGCAAACCAAAGATGCCGAAATCACCACCCGCATCCGCCAATACGAGATGGCCTACCGCATGCAGGCCAGTGTGCCGGAACTCACCGATCTCAGCGACGAACCTGACTCCGTTTTCGATCTCTACGGTCCCGATTCCCGCCGGGCCGGCAGCTATGCGGCCAATTGTATTCTCGCCCGCCGCCTCGCCGAACGCGGCGTCCGTTTCATCCAGCTCTTCCACCCTGACTGGGACCACCACAGCCGCCTGCCCAGCTGGTGCACCGCCCGTTGCCGGGATACCGACCAGCCCAGCGCCGCCTTGATCAAAGATCTCAAACAACGCGGCCTTCTGGAGGACACCCTTGTCATCTGGGGTGGCGAGTTTGGCCGCGGAGTGGCAGGCCAGGGCAAGTGGGACAGCCCCGAAGCAGGCCGCGACCACCACCCGCGCTGCTTTACCATGTGGATGGCTGGCGGCGGCGTAAAACCAGGCCTAACTTATGGTTCGACTGATGACTTCAGCTACAACGTCGCTGAGAACCCCGTCCACGTCCGCGACCTGCACGCCACCGTCATGCATCTCCTGGGCATAGACCATGAACGCTTCACCTTCCGTGCCCAGGGGCTGGATTTCAAACTCACCGGCGTGGAGCAGGCCCACGTGATGAGGGGCCTCCTGGCGTGACCGGGTTTACTTCCCCTTTTTCAAGACCTTCTCCACCTCGCCCAGCGGCAGGCAGTTGATCACATCTTTGCGGGTCAGCCAGCCTTTGCGCGCAGCGCGCACGCCAAACAGCACGTCCTGCAAACCTCGTGTACTATGAGCATCAGGATTGATGCTGCACTTTACACCTTTTTCCTTGGCCAGACGCCACCAGCGCCAGTCCATGTCGAGACGCCAGGGACTGGCGTTCAGTTCGATGATGGTCCCGGTGGCTGCGGCAGCATC
>DASWXG010000167.1:0-3322 GCA_036405615.1 Prosthecobacter sp.
TTTTCCTCTTTGCCGTCTGGCTCTCCCGCAGGACACCCTGCGGTGGCGGCGGATGCCCTGTTGCAGCAGTCCGCGCCGCCGCAGCCTGCAGCATGGCGGCAGTGCATCCGGCTTTCAGCCCCTTGCAGGATGGCGCGCCGGCGCACACCGGCCACAGGCGTCTGGGGCGGCGGCAGCGGTGCGTAACGCAAACGCCTGCGCCGCAGACGCCGCTCTCGAAACGCCGGCAGAAAGGCGAACAAGGTGCCGGTGATCAGGAACAGGAACAGCAGCGCCCCGGAGACCGCCATGCCCCAGGCCGGCATGGCATCAAATTTGAACAGCAAGGCCATGCCCGAGGCCGTCAGCGTGGCCCCGCACAGGCAGGTGATGCACTGGCGGGCACCGGCCAGTTCTTCTTCAGCGCGGATCAGGTCAAAATTCAGTCGGCTCATACAGCAGCGGGGGTTGCAGGTTTGTTGGCAGCTTTGGCGTTGGCGTTTGGGTTGGGATTTGAGTTCAGGCTCGTGTCAGAGTGCGGGGCCGCAGCCGCGCGGGCGGATGCAGGCGCAGGTGCCACATGGGCCAGAGCCACCAGCGCCCCCAAGAGACCGGGTGACGGAGGAGATGAGGGTGGAGGGGCCGAGGCCGGAGACACGGTCCGGGTGCGGGCGCGGCGGGCAGGGCGCGCAGTGGCCTCAGCCTGCAACTGGCGCTGCAGTTCCACCTGCCGCCGGAGGCGTTTCGCATCCCGGCGAGCCAGGATCTGGCGCAAGGCGCGGTAAGCCATGCCCTGGCGCTTTGGCGGGATCTCCCCCTGCCCCACCAGCCACTCCACCGCCGCCATCAGCGTATGGGCGCGCTCCTCCATGAGGATGCGGATGATGGGCAGGTACGGCGTCCAGCTGGAGCGGGACAAGGTCGACGGAGGCTGGGCCACACTGGCCTTCTGGATCAGGTCTTCGAGTCGTGTATTCATGGGATTCGTGCAGAGGTCAAAAGAAGAGATTCGAGGGCCGCCAGGGTGCCGGTCACCCGGCACAAGGTCTGGCTTCAAAGCCCTCTTTTGAATATTATTTTACATTTCTTAACATTATTCTTTGCGGTATTGAAAAGGCAGGGAACTCAACCGCGCTTCTTGCGGTTGCCGGCCGCATGCTTGGCCGCCGTTCTTCCCTTCCGGCGTTCAGCGGGCGGTCTCACCTGCGCCCCCTGGGGAGGGGTGGCGCTCATGCCCAGACTGCGGCGCAGCAGCAGGTTTCCCAGGTTGGTCAGGCTGCGCCCCTGCCGGTCCGCCATCCGGCTGAGCCGGCGGCAGAGATCCGCGTCCAGGGAGATTCGTTTTGAGGCAGAGTCAGGCATGGTAAAGCAGAGGCAGAGGGGTGAAACAAGCAGTCAGAGGGCGGCCCTCCGCCCCGGGCAAAACGTGAGAAAAAACAGGCAGCCTCCCTCAGGAGACATCCTGCCCATGAGAGCGAGGCGGAGCCGCCTCACAGGCGGAGCGGCGAGGCCCCGAAACACCCGGAGAGGCAGCACGCGCACCCGCTGCCCCCGGTTTGAAAAGCACCACCTTCAGGTGCTCGCCGGGACGGCGTCCCGCCTGGCGTGCATCCTTTTCAAACAGCGCCCGCTCCTCCCGCGTCAGCTCCAGGTGAAATTGCTGAATGATCGCGTTCATCGTGAATCCGTGACTTTCGTGGAAAGCGGCCTGTCTATCAAACATCAAAAATGAATTAATGACTCAAAAATGAACCATTCAGGTTAAAACAGCCCTTATTGAAGCAGATCGTGAATCCTCCCCAACGAGGTGTCTTTGTAGGAATGTCGTGGCCTTTCTGCATGAATGCATGTTCACACGAACACATCATCTTATCTACTGCATTTTGGGAATACCGACGATTTTTCCACCCCGTTGACACCTGTTTTTTCCTCTCCGTTCCAGGGCATTTTGCGAAGCTTTTGGAGCCCGTCTGCTCGCAATTCGCACAGCCGGCGAGCCGGGAGGGGAACCTGTTTGCAGCCCAGCCCGCCATAAGCCCCTGAGGAACCAGCCACGATAACGGCAGTCGGCCGCTTCTGCTGGCGCGGACCGCATCTCGAAATGCCTGAGCTGAAATCACCGAATGCCCGGATAGCCAGACCCGATCACGCCCCGTCACAGGCGGATGCGATCCCCAGGAGCCGCCCCTCTTCCCCCCATTCTAACCCTCGCCCGGCCGACAGGAACGGGCACCGCCAGCCTAACAAAAAGCACTTCAAAACACATCCACAGTGTCCAGGCGACCTTCCCGGAGCCTCCCGTGCATTTCACCCACCCCGTTTCCCCGGCTCCCGCGTGAACCTCTGAGGCTGCCTGCTCACCTGCAAAACACGTGCCCTCCGTGCCGGTATCCGCCCTGTCATATTTAAACATCCACCCTTTGCAAAGCTAGCGATGACACCCCGGAGGAGCCTCCCGCTCTACGTCCAGCATCTTTCCTTTTCGCACTTTCACGCCCTCACCCATTTTTTATCTCACACCCATGAAGGCCAAAAACCATGCCGATGTCGCCTCCACGCTTGGCGCACACCACCAGTGGGAAGAAGCCGTTGTCAAAAAGGCCTACAGCCACATGCGCATCCACTTTCGCACCACGCCGCCTGCTGTGCGCAATCTGGTGCTGCAAGAATGCCTGGCCGACGTGGATCCCGGAGACAATCTGGAGGGCCTCATCCGCTGCCTGGAGTCCAAGCTGGAGTGAGCCGGGGCGGAGAGTCCCGGCGGTCTTGCTTTGCCTGGCCGTCTGTAGAGGCATGAGAGAACAGGGGGTCGCTGCCAAGGCAGCATCTCCATGGGCCAACAATATAATCAGGGCGCTTCCACCATCAGCACCGTGAGCCCGGAGTTCAGCAGCCAGTGCACTGGCGCTCCTTACGCGGGCTTCATTCGGCGCAGCGCCTCATCATCGGGCAGCCCCCCTTTGCAGGTCCACCCGTCCTATGGTTCACATCCTTCCTACAAGCCGCCCAAACACGATGGCAGGCAAGAGTGCCCGCCTCAAGTCCACGTCCACGCCCCCGCCCTGCGAATACCGCACCCGGCCAGCCGCAGGGAGTGAGGGCATCCTGCCCTCAGCCGTACCGCTGGCCTCTCTCTGCATCATCGCAGACAGCCAGCGCCCCTGGACACGCATGGAAAAAAAGGCAACTCAGTGAGACACCTCAGCCGGGGCATCCAGCTCCTTCGGCGGCCAGAAGGCCACCAGCAGCAGCACCGCAGCGGCCAGGGACATGCCGGTCGGCCACAGGAACAGCTCCTTGTAGTTCACCACACCGTCGGCACCGGTCAGCTTGCCCTGCAGCG
>DASWXG010000168.1:0-1704 GCA_036405615.1 Prosthecobacter sp.
CGGCCCGCCCAAGGCCTTGAGCGTCATCAGATCGCCAAGGCCCAGACCACCCAGCCCCAGGCCGCCCAGGCGCAGAAAGTCACGCCGCTGAAGGCGGGATGCACTACGGGCGTGGTCGCTGAAAGTGAGCATGACAGGGTATAACGGAGCGTGCCGCCCGCTCCTTCCGCTTTGTCCTTGCCAGAGGGGGCAGCGTTCGGGATGCTCCGCGCCGTCATGCGACTCCCTCTTTTTTTCCTCGTGGCCCTCCTCGGCTCCTCAAGTATTGGTGCGGATTCGTTCGAGTGCCGTCACTGCGGCAAGCTGCTGGCTCCAGAGCCGATGAAGATCGTTCTGGGCCGCAAGTATGCCCGGGACCGCCGCGCCGACATCCTGCACGTGAAGCTGGATGTGACGCCGGATTTTGCGAAGCGCACCATCGCGGGCACCATGACCATGCGGCTCAAACCCATCGCCTTTCCTCTGGCGAAGCTGGAACTGGACGCGGTGGACTTGAACATCGCAAACGTGACTGCGGAGGGCGCCAGCGTGGCGGAGCATGAGGTGACGAAGGACAAGCTCGTCATCACCTTTAAGGATGCCATCGCTCCAGATGCCGAGTCCACGGTGACGGTGCGCTACTCTGCGCAGCCGGATGAGGGACTTTACTTCCGCACGCCTGAGATGGGCTACAAGGCGGGCGACACCCAGGTGTGGAGCCAGGGGGAGGCGGAGATGCACCGCTACTGGTTTCCCAGCTATGACTACCCCAATGAGCGCTTCACCAGCGAGGTCATCTGCCACGCGCCCAAGGGCATGGAGGTCGTCTCCAATGGCTCGCTGAAGGGGAAGACTCCCGAGGCTGGGGATCGCGTGGCCTGGCACTGGTTGCAGGACAAGCCGCATGTGAACTACCTCATTGCCCTGGCCTGCGGCTATTTTCACAAGCTGGAGGACAAGGCCGGTGCGCTGCCTTTGGCGATGCTGGTCCCACCGTCCCACAAAGACCAGGCGGCCAACGCCTTTGCCGACACAAGCAAGATCATCGATTTTTATCAACAGGAGATCGGCATCCCTTTTGCCTGGGACAAGTATTATCAGGTCTACTGCCTGGACTTCCTCTTCGGCGGCATGGAAAACACAAGCTGCACCTTCGAGGCCGCAAGCATGCTGTTCAACTCGGACACCGAGGACCTGCGAACCCTGCATCGCCTCGATGCCCACGAGACCGCGCACCAATGGTTCGGCGATCTTGTGACCTGCCGCGACTGGGCGCACCTGTGGCTTAATGAAGGTTTCGCCAGCTACTACACCGTGCTCTATGAGAAGCAGAAGGCTGGCAAGGATGCCTTTCTGTGGTCCCTCTGGCAGGAGGCAGACGAGGTGCTGCAGTCCAACGACACGCGGCCCATCGTCTGGCGGGACTATGGCGATCCGATCCAGCAGTTCGACACACGCGCCTATCCGAAGGGCGCGTGGGTGCTGCACATGCTGCGCAGCCAGCTCGGTGCGGACTTGTTCCGCCGCTGCATCAAAACCTACCTGGAACGTCATCGCAGTGGTATCGTGGGCACGGATGATCTGCAGGACGTGATTGAGGAGCTCAGCGGTCTCTCCTTTGACCAGTTTTTTGACCAGTGGCTCTATCACGGCGGCGTGCCTGAACTGAAGATTGACCATTCCTGGGACTCGGCGGCCAAGCAGGCCAAAATCACGGTGCGGCAG
>DASWXG010000169.1:0-6383 GCA_036405615.1 Prosthecobacter sp.
TCCGCTCATCAACAACGAGCAGATCTCCGGCGGGGGGCTTGGCAACGTGCGTGGCTATCTGGAATCCGCCGCCCTGGGAGACAATGGCGTGTTCGGCACGCTGGAACTGCGCAGCCCCTCCCTTCTGAAAATGGATGAAGAGGGTGGCACTGAGTGGCGCTTCTACGCCTTCGCCGATGCCGGCCGCCTGACCCTCAATGATCCGCTGCCCGAGCAGGAGTCCCGCTATGACTTTGCAAGTGTCGGAGTCGGCAGCCGCTTCCGTGTGCTGAAGCATCTCAACGGCTCTCTCGACGCCGGCATCCCGCTCATCCGCCAGTCCGTGACGGACGTCGGCAAAGTGCTCCTCACCGTCCGCTTTTGGTCAGACTTTTAGTTATTCCACGCATGCGCCGCCTCCTCACATTCCTCGCCGCTCTTTCGCTTCCGCTGTCCGCCAGTGCCGACGGGCCTGACGCCTGGTGGAAACCTGAATGGACCTTGCGCAAAAAGATCACCGTGGACACCGGTGCCAGCGGCAGCCCCATCACCGGCCCTGTCGGTGGCAGCGCGGTGCTCATCCGCCTGCATGAAGCGAATTTCCAATTCCTCGCCGCCAAGGAAGACGGCAGCGACATCCGGTTTGTGGCTGAGGATGGCAAGTCCCCGCTGCTGCATCATGTCGAGAAGTTCGACAGCTTGCTGAACGAAGCCTATGTCTGGGTGAAGGTGCCTGAGGTGAAACCCGGCGCCAAGGCCGCTTTCTGGCTTTACTATGGCAACCAGGGTGAGGCCCCTCGCGTGGAAGACGTGAAAGGCACGTATGATGCAGACACCGTCCTCGTCTGGCACTTCTCCGAATCGTCTGGCACTCCTGCCGACTCCTCTCCCGCCGGCCAAAAAGCGGAAGGCACTGCTGTGCCGCTCGGCGGCGCACTGATCGGCGGCGGGCTGCGCCTGACCGGCCAGGGCGGCATCACCCTCACGGCCGCCCCTTCCCTGGAATGGAAAGCGGGATCACCGCTCACCTGGTCGGCTTGGATCAAGCCCCTCTCGTTGCAGGCAGACTCGGTCCTGTTCAGCCGTCGTGACGGAGCGGGCAGCTTCATCATCGGTGAAAACAATGGCGTGCCGTATGTGGAAATTTCCGGCCAGCGCAGCAATGCAGGAGCCCCGCTGACGGCCAATGTCTGGCGGCATCTGGCCGTCACTGTGGAGGGCGCTTCCTCCGCTGTTTATCTGGATGGCAAACCCTACGCCACTCTGGCTGCCGGGCTGCCCGAACTCAAAGGCCCGGCTCTGCTGGGCAAAGACAGCACCGGCCCGCGCCCCGGATTCGCAGGTGAGATGGATGAACTGCAAATCTCCAAAGTCGCGCGGACTGCCGGATTCATCCAGTTTGCCGCCACCAACCAGGGCACGGCTGCGGATGCGGGCAAGCTGCTGGTCACTGGCGAAGACGAAGTCTCCGGTGGAGGCGGCCACGGCAGCGAGGCTCTGCAACACGTGATGCTGTTTGGCGACATCGCGCGCAACATGATGTTCGACGGCTGGATCGCCATCGGCGTCTGCATTCTGATGATCGTAACCGGCTGGGGCGTGGCGATCCGGAAGTTCAATTATCTCAACAGCATCCAGAAAGGCAGCGATGCGTTCATCAAGCTCTGGAACCAGGTCTCCTCAGACCTCACAGTTTTGGACCATGATGATCCCGAAAGCGTGAAGACCCTGGGGGGCAGCCTGGACAAGAAGACCCTGGGCAACGTCAAACGCTCACCCATCTACCATCTCTACCACATCGGCTCGGACGAGATCCGTCATCGCCTGGGTGCAGGCAAAGACAAGTCCCAGGGCCTGTCCGCGCGCTCCATCCAGGCCATCCGTGCCGCGCTGGACTCCGGCTTGGTGCGCGAAAACCAGCGCATGAACAAAGGCCTGATCTTCCTGACCATCAGCATTGCGGGAGGTCCCTATGTGGGCCTGCTGGGAACGGTGGTCGGGGTGATGATCACCTTCGCCATCATTGCCAAAAGCGGGGAGGTGGATGTCAACTCCATCGCCCCCGGTATCGCCAGCGCCCTGCTCGCCACCGTGGCCGGCCTCATCGTCGCCATTCCCGCCCTGTTCATCTACAGCTACCTCAGCTCCCGCATCAAGGACCTCATCGCCTCCATGCAGGTCTTCATCGACGAGTTCATCGCCAAGATGGCGGAGTTCTACCCCACCCCGGGAGACACCGGCAACACCACACCGGGATCTTCCCACTAAACCTGCCGCGGCCATGCAATCTGACTCGGGCAAAAGCTACGACGACATCAACGTCACCCCCATGGTGGACCTGTATCTGGTCCTCCTGCTGATCTTCATCATCATGACCACGGCAGGTGTGCAGGGGGTGAAGGTCAACCTGCCCAAAGGCAGCGCTGCAGCCCCCACCCTGAGCGCACCCAAAAGCCAGGCCATCACCATCAACAATGAAGGCAAGGTGTTTCTCAACACCATCCCGGTGACACTCGGAGAACTTCAGAGCAAGCTGGAGGCTCACAAGGCCGCCAACCCGGAGTTTCCTGTCATCATCCGGGGCGACAGCGCCACCCAGTACCAGAGCATCATGGAAGTGCTCAATGTCGTCGGTGCCCTTGGCATCACCCAGGTAGGTCTGGCCACCCAGGCCAGCAAATAACCCCCCCTCCGCTTTTCCACGACCATGGCTCGGCATGACGAAGACGAAGATACCGAAGAGCGCGGCTTTTTTGCCCGCTTTCGCTGGCCTCTCATTGTGGCAGGGATCGCCTTGGTGGCAGCGGGGGCCTACGCGTCCGGCCTTTTCAAAAGCGACTCCAAACCGGCCCCGCGCAATCAGGAATTCGCGGTGAGGATCGTTCCTCCACCACCGCCGCCGCCTCCCCCACCACCACCGCCGCCACCTCCTCAGAAGATGGAGGAAAAAGAACCGCCAAAGCAGGAGATGATCGCCCAGGAAGAGGTGGCCCCGGATGAACCGCCACCGGAAGATTCCCCGCCTGACGAACCGCCTCCTGGCGAAGCCCTGGGCACGGCCATCGCTGGCGACGGCCCTCCCGATGGTTTTGGCCTCGGCGGTCCGGGTGGCAATGGCGGCCGCGGCGGTTTGGGCACCGGTGCCGGAGGCAGCGGCCGCAAAGGCAACAAGTACAGCTACTACGCCAATCAGGTCGGCCTGCGTATCAAGGAAGCCCTGGCCGCCAATAGCAAGACCAACCGTGCCTCGTTCGGTCCCACGAACGTCCGCGTGTGGACGGATGCCAGCGGCATCAGCCGTCTGAAGCTGGCCCGCTCCACCGGCGACCCCGCCACGGACAAAAAGATTGAAGAAGAACTCACCGGCCTGCGCCTCCCCCTCGCGTTGCCGGAAGGCATGCCGCAGCCGCTCGTGCTGCGCCTCAGCCAGCAGCGCCCCAAATGACTTCCGACTGATTTGATTTTGCAACGATTGTAATGAAGCCCGTTTCCCGCCACCTCTCTTTCCGGCTGCCTTTGGCTTTCCTGCTTGCGGCGTCCTACGCGCCCGCCCAGCAGCCAGCCGCAGCACCTGCTCCGCCGCCAGCCCCGGCAGCCCAGAAGCCGGTGCCCGCATCCCCTGCCGCTGATACACCACCGTCCATCGACGAGCTTCTGCCGCTGCCGGTCGAAGAGCCTGCCGCAGAACAGGCCGCAGCCCAGCAACCCATGGTGCCGGCCGGCCAGCCGCGTGTACAGCTCTCCGAAACTTTCGCCATCAATCTGGTGAACCGTCTGGTGGAACGCGGAGTGCTCACGCAGGCCGACGCAGCGGACATGATCGCCCTGGCCAAAGCCGACGCCGAAGCGGCCTCCCGTGAAAAGGAAGCTCTCTATGCCGCAGCCCAGACTGCCGCCGAAGCACCGCCCGCAGCAGATGACGAAGTGCGCGTGACCTATGTGCCCGAAGTCGTGAAGGACGAGCTGCGCAGCCAGGTAAAGGAAGAACTGCTGCGCGAGGCTGAAGCTAAAAAATGGCTGACTCCCAAATACAATCTGCCCGAGTGGGTCAATGCCTTCCATCCCCACGCAGATTTCCGGGTGCGTTATGAGTACATCGGCTTCCCAGCCGACAATGCCAGCACCGGAGCCTTCCCGAACTTCAACGCCATCAACACGGGTCCGGCCTATGATGAAACCGGCGCACTCTTTGCACCCCAGCTCAACACAGACCAGGACCGCAACCGCGCCCGCTTCAGGCTTCGTTTCGGTGCCGAACTGGATCTCCAGGACAACTTCACGCTTGGCATCCGGCTGGGCACCGGCGACACCAACAGCCCCGTGTCCGGCAACCAAAGTTTTGGCTATGCCAACCAGGGCCCTGGCGGCAACTTTCAGCAGCAGGGCGGCCAGTTCGCCAAATACGCCATCTGGCTGGACCGCGCCTTCCTGAGATGGGAGCCGGTGGACAGCATCTCCGTTACCGTCGGCCGGTTTGACAACCCCTTCTTCTCCACCACAGCCATCTATTCCGATGACCTTGGTTTCGATGGCCTGGTGCTGCAGGCCCACCATGAAGTCTACCAGGGCATCGAACCCTTCCTCACCATCGGCACCTTCCCGGTCTTCAACACAGACCTGCATTTTGCCTCCAACCAGCCAGCCAAGTTTGAAAGCCGTGACAAATGGCTGAATGCCGCACAGATCGGTGTGGACTGGAAGATCAGCAAAGACTGGAACCTCAAGCTGGCCACCGCCTACTATGACTTCCGCAATGTCGAGGGCGAGCTCTCCAGCCCCTATGCACCGCGAAACCAGGATGACCCCGGCGACACGGACCATACCCGGCCCTCCTTTGCACAGAAGGGCAACACCTACCGCCGTCTACGCCGCATCATCGCGGACGCCACCAACAACTTTGGCACCATCAACCAGTTCCAATACTACGGTCTCGCCACGCCTTTTCGCATCCACTCCATCACTGGCAGGCTGGACTACAACGGTTATGAACCTGTGCAGATCTCCCTGCTCGGCGAATACCTGCGCAACACCGCCTTTGATGCTGGCAAGATCGACGATTTTGCCGTTAACAACCGCGGTTCCACCGGCTCCTTTGAAGGTGGCGACACCGCCTATTATGTGAATCTCCGGGTCGGCAAACCGCAGATGGAAAAACGCGGCGACTGGCAGGCCTACCTTGGCTACCGCCATGTGGAATCAGACGCGGTCATCGACGGTTTCAATGACCAGGACTTCGGCGGCGGCGGCACCAACATGAAGGGCTACACCCTGGGCGCTGCCATTGCCCTCTCTCCACGGGTACAGCTCGGCTTGCGCTATTTCAGCGCCAGCCAGATCGCCGGCCCCCAGTTCAAAAGCGACATCATTCAGCTGGATCTCAGCGCCAAGTTTTAAGCCAAGCCATGAAGCATCTTCTCCTCCTTTTGCCCCTCGTGGCTCTGTCGCTGCAGGCGCAGGAAATCAGCCCGGCAGAGCAGCGTTTGCGTGAAACTCTGCGCACCACCATGCTGCAACTGCGCACCGTGCAAACCGAGCGCGCCAACCTCCAGGCCGACAAGATCCAGAACGAAGCCAAAATCCAGCAGCAGGAAGCCGACATCGCCGGGCTGAACAAAAAGATCACCGCCCTCAGCAAGGACGCCGCCGCCGAACAAGAAGCATCGAAGAAAATCATTGCCGGTCTCCAGACCAAGGGCAGCGCCCAGGAAGCCCAGATTGCCCAACTGAAAGAGGCGCTCGACAAATGGAAGGCCGGTTATGCCGAGGCTGTCAAGATCGCCAAAGATCGCGAGGCGCTTCGCGCCAAGGCTGCCTCCAAATCCGTCGTGCTTGAACGCAAGCTGGCGGAACGTGAGCGCCAAAACCTGGCCCTCTACGAAACCGGAAGCGAGGTCTTGGAACGGCTGCAAAACTTTGGTCTGGGCACCGCACTCGCCGCCCGCGAGCCGTTTGTCGGCAACACGCGCGTGAAGCTGCAGACCCTGGTGCAGGACTACGGCGACCGGCTCCGCGACAGCAAATACAACCCTTTCCTTGAAGAAGGCAGCACAGCAGCACCTGCACCCGCCCCAACCCCGGTCGCATCCCAAGCTTCTGACAGCAAGCCCGCGACCAAGGCGACCACGGCTGAAAACGAGAAAAAAGCGGCCGCCGAAATCCAGTCTCCGCACCGCCCATGAGCCAGCCTGCGCCATCCGCCTCTGTTGCCCGCAACAGCCGCAGCCTTGCCTGCCGGGCAATGCGCTTTAGGTTGCTGATGGTGGCATGGTCTCTGGCCGTGCCCTCTCTCTTTGCTGAAACCGCAGCCCGGATTGGCACACTCGAAGTGAGCACGGAAGAGCTCCGCCAGTTGCTGACAGGCCTGGAAAAAAAACAGCTCGAATCGGTGCGGCAGGACCCGGCTC
>DASWXG010000170.1:0-6198 GCA_036405615.1 Prosthecobacter sp.
AGGATCTGTTTGACCGATTTGTTCTGAAACGAACGGCAGTCGCTGGTGCGGGAGAGCATCCACAGCCAGGGCACCATGTGCGCGTGGTACACGCCAGCATTGCCTTCGTAACCGAGATAGGCCAGCGAGGCGATGTAACCGTTGAAGTAGCGCGTGGCTCCATCTTCGGTCTGCAAACGCACGGTGGCGTTCGTCCCCACCACCTTGTCAGCATCCACATCCTTGTCCGGATCCAGCAGTACCAGGTGATAGTCAAAAAGGCGGCCCAATTCTTCCCGGCCGCTCATGGACTTCAGGAGCAGTTTGTCCGGCCCGAGAGAAGTCTCTATGGCCGCATGACGGTTCTGACCAGTGGGGGAACTCATGTGCAGGCGGGTAAAAGTACTGGGACGACAGTTCTGGTTTTGACGCAGCTGCTAAATGCTAGGTGAAAAAGCCTATAAACGTCAAGCAGGCAAACAAAAAAGGGGAGTGTGCAACCTGCCATGAACAGGATGCGAAGAACCTGTAACATGCAATGTCACAGACCCACTGACTGATACCCCAACGGCACAGGGAAGTTACTCCCCGCCCGTGCAAACGGGGAGTCACGCCCCCACCGTGAAAAGCCCCAGGTTACTCGACCTTCAGCACGCCGTTCATGACCATCCAGTGGCCTGGGAAGGTGCAAAGATAAGGGTAAGCGCCTTTCTCGGCAGGTGCCTTGAAGTGAATCGTGAACGACTCCTTGGGATTCGTCATGTCGGTGTAAAACAAAACATCTTTCGAATCTGGCACATAATGTTTGGCCAGTCCTTTGGGGTCTGTGATCATGAGGTTGACCTGATCACCCAACTTTTGCAATGAACCCGGCCGGGCCAGCAGCCAGTTGTGCGGAACCACGTCTGGATTCTTGAAGGTCAGCGAGAGCTGTTCTCCGGCTTTTGCCACCAGTTGCTTTTGGACAAACTGCAGCCCCAGGGCGGCCTCGACCACGATCTCGCGTCCAGGTTCGCCTTTGGCCCAGGGGTTGGCCTTGGCCGACGCGGCCGCCTTGCCCTTGACCGGCGGGGTCCAGGCCTTGGCCACTTTTTCATAACCGGGGAAATCCGTGAACGCAGGGGCCAGGGCGTGGGCCGTGAGGAAGAGGTCATGCGCACGGCCGGAGGAAATGCCGACCCGCAGATGCACCATGCTGGCAGGGACCATTTGAGGAATCTCAAGAAAGAGGGCCTTGCCACCCTCCAGCACCTGCGCGCTGCGAACTTCCAGCGGATCATGCCCCACCGTGTCCGCATAACGGACAGAAAGCTCCGGAGAACCGTATGCCGCGCTGTAGCTGTAGTTCCAGCACTGGGCAAAGTGACTTTGTTTGTTGCCCGCGGGAGCGGCATTCAGAGGCCGGTCAAAACGCAGCAGCACACCGTTGTCCCGCGCCTCGAAGCCCACCGGCACCGGATCGCCCTCAGCAGCGGAATAACGAACTCTTTGGAAACACCCATCCCGCGGTGTGTAGCTGCCCCAGCCCTGCATGCCCGTGACATACAGGTGGCCATCCCGCGGATGGAACCGGCCCGCCTGCGAGCCAGAATCAAAATCGCCCGCGATGCGGACCGCCGCGCCCTGCCAGCGTCCCTGCACCTGCTGGCGCATCACCAGCCAGGCCGTGCCCGTGCCTGGAGAAAAATGAGCGAGGTTACCTTCACCGCGCAGCTCTTTCCAAACCCCTTCGGGGATGAAGCACTGACCGCCCGAGGAGTTGTCCTCCCCGCGCGGCAGATACATCAGCGGCGGCTCCGGAGGCTGGCCGTTCTTCGGCCCGTTGGCACCAAAATGAGCACCTTGGTTTTTGCCTGCCTCCACCTGGCAGATGGATGAGGCAGGAGTCCAGTCCCCTTCCTGCACACTGGTGGTGATGAAACGTCCGTCCGGAGACAGACCCAAGCCGTTGGGATTGCGGAAGCCTGTGGCCAGCACTTCGACCGGGCCACCACCTGGGGAAAAGCGAATGAGCCCCTGGTTACCGGATGCCGTGTAAAAACGGCCTTCTTTGTCCACACCCAAACCGGTGATGTAGTCGTGTCCGCCAGGAGATGTTTCCTGGGCATTGGAAACGCACTCGTAGAAATCGGCCTCGTCGTCACCGTTCAGGTCGTGCAGGCAGGTGACCTGGTCCCGGCCAAGAACATACAGTTTGTTATTCGCCACCTTGACCCCAAGCGGCTGATGCAGACCGGTGGCGTAACGTTTCCAGCGCAGCTTTTCCAGCTTGCCGTCAATGCCGCGCACCAGCCACACCTCACCCGTCATGGTGGAGATGGCCGCCGTCCCGTCCTCGAAGAAATCATGTCCGCTGATGAAGAACAGCGTGCCATACGGATTCTCAAAAGGAACTGTCAGCGTGTCGGTGGCGAAAGGCGCGCCCGTGCCAATGCTGCCCTTGGTCTCCAGCCACTGCGGCCATTGGGAAGGTCCTCCCTCCGTGAAGGCGGCGAGGGTTTCTTCTTTGCCCGGGCTGGACACCAGACGTTTTTCGCCGCCCACTGAGTAGGAGAAAATCACCTTTTTACCGTGACGGTAGAGGCCGAGGTAACGCTGCCCAGGCTTCTTTTCCGCCGGTGTTTTGGAGACCACCTGCCCGTCCATTGCCCCGCCTCCCATGAAGCCGTGACGGGCATCACTAAGCTTGATGAAACCTCCGCTCCACACCAGCGGGAACGAAACAGTTTCCGGATCAAACACCGCCGAACGTCCGTCTTCAAGCCGGACACAGATGCCCTTGTTCACCGTCAGGCCGGCTCCTTTGAAAGCCGTGCTAAAAAGAGACCCCTGGTCTGCGGCTGCAAAACGTCCGTCCTTCCAGGTGACTGCATCGTTCTGGTTTCCCCAATGGCCTTGCTGGCCTCCGTCCAGCCCCGGGAAACCAGGAAGAAGTCCAGGCAAAGGTTTGCCCATGAAGTGTACGGCCTGTTTGCCATAATAGTCGAATACGCGCTCCCGGTTCACTTCGGCCTGCCAGTGGGCATAGTCTTCCGGTTGAAGAGGCTTTCGGTCCGGATGGAATGCAGCCGGCTCCGGTACTTTTTCACCGCCGCTGAAAAGGGATTCCAGATCGTCGAAATTCCACAGGGCCAGGGTGTTGTCCATGCGCTGGCGCGGCAGGTCGCCCTTACGAGGCTTCATGGGCCCACGGGAAAGACGCACATCATCCAGGATGCCTGCACAGCCGACACCGCCTTCGACAAGGCCGCCAAACGACAGGTCTCCAGGAACAGAGGTGCCTTGCAGGGGTTGTGTGGCCTTCTCCAGCACCACCTTACCGTCCACATACAATGTCACTTTGCCGGTCTCGACGCTGGCAATGAGGTCGTGCCACTTGCCGTCACAGATGTTGACCTTGCTTTTGAATTCGCCGCCGCGGCCCGGCAGATAGAGGCTGAAAACACCGCTGCCCTGGTAGCTGTAAATCTCCCAGTGCGTGGCCGATTTTTTCGGGTCGCAAGCAGCCAGAATGTTGAACTCTTTGGCATTGTCCAGCCTGGCACGGCACTCGATGCTGACCGGCAGCGTCCGGTAAGCTTCTTTGCCTTCCACACGCAGGACACCCTTGAGAGCCTGGCCAAATTCCGCAGTCAGCGAAGGAACGCTCTGGCCAGCCATCACCAGCCTGGTTTTGATGTCGCCCGTAGCAGCCGCCACGGCTTTCCAGGTGCGATACTTGGGCTTCTCCCCGGCGGGTTTGCCGTCGGTCTGCGGCAGCAGCCAGGCGAGTCCGTCCAGGTTGTCCAGCAACCTGCCCTCGGCGTCTTCAAGGGTATGGTTGAGGATGCCGATCACACCTTTGTAACCGCTGGCGGACACGGTCTTGAGCACCTTGACATCTTCCGTCCCGAGACCCAGCGGCAGGATTTTCCGCCCCTGCTGGTCACCGTCTTTGTCCATGCCGTTCAGGTTGAGACACAGCAGATGAGGCAGCATCTGCGGCAGCACTTTCTCCAGCCGGTCGAGGTGAGCGTGCCCATGATGGAGGTTGTAAACCATGCCGACATTGGCCACGCCCTGGCGTTGCAATTCTTCAACGACTGCCACGGCGTTCTCCGGCTCCCCATACCAGTTGCCATGGTTGTACAGAGCCACCTTGCAACCTAACGGAGCGGCGGCTTCGCAGATCGGTTTCAGCCGTGCCACCTCCTGGGCGATGCGGGCTTTCTGGTCAGCCGCGTCTTTCACCTGCACCGGCCCGCCGTTGCCGTTCACCCACAGCTGGGGTTTCACTCCGTGACGTTTGAAAAGCTCCAGGGTCTTTTTTGCCTCCTCGTTCATGGAGGTGGGGAACCACCAGCCAAACAGCTCGATGCCATGTTTTTTCAGGGCAGACAGCTCCTCATCCCACTGCGGCACATGCTCCGCCCGGTAATCGTAGACGAATTTCCTCACCCCCATTTTTTCCAGCATCGCGGCCCGCGCTTCAGGCCCGCGTTTTCCCGCATCGAACGGGACGATGCACCAGGCAGCCAGATTGCTTTTTTCAAACAATCCCTCCGCGCCTGAAAGCGGATGCAGGCAGCCGACGGCAAAAAGCAGAAACAGGGCGAGACATTTCATGATGGGAAAATAGACAGGCAGGAAGGTCCGACTAAACGGCATTGACGGTGGCAAATCATCACGGATTTGGAAATCGTCTTCAGATTCTGCGGGTGTCGTTCCCAGGAAAACGAAACCGGCGGCTTGATCAAAACGGCAGCCCTGCGCGTTTACTCTTTTCCCATGAAGTTTTCTGCCTGCCTACTGCCTTTCCTGTGCGGCCAGCTCGCCACGGCCTCCGCTGCTCCAGTCCGGTTCACGGTCCAGGGTGGAGATGTGGAGCAGCGGCACGCCATCGTCACCTTCCAAGCCCCCCCAGGCTGGCAGGACGTCCATGCAGTGACCGATGGAAAGTCTTCGGAGCCCCTGCCTCTCCAGGTGGATGCCGATGGCCAGGCGGTGCTGGTGATCCCGCATGTCGCGGCCCGGGAGGAGATTTCTTTCTCCCCCGTGCCTTCTCCTGGGAATCAAAATACCCCGGCCGCCGGTTTCAGTGTCAAAAAGGACAACGGCCTTTTGCAGGTGAGCCGGCAGGCGGCCGGGAAGGAGCAGCGCATTTTCGGCTACCAAATGGAACCCGGTGAGGTTCCGCCAGGTGTGTCCAAGGTCTTTGCCCACGGCGCGCACCTGCATCCGGTCTACACGCCAGGAGGCCGTTTGCTCACAGGCAACCATCCCGCAGATCACCGCTGGCATCGCGGCATCTGGATGGCGTGGACCAAGACGGAGTTCGACGGGGCTCATCCTGACTTTTGGAACCAGGGCAAGAGTGACATCAAAGGCCAGGACAGCGGCCCCCTGCTGGGCGAGGTGAAGTTTGCCAAGCTGGTGAAAATGTGGGCGGGCCCGGTGCAGGCGGGATTTGTCAGCCAGCATCAGTTTGTGGATCACAGCACCGGCAACGCCCGAACGGTGCTGGATGAAACCTGGGAGGTCCGCATCCACGCCCTGCCCGTCGGCGGACAGCCTGCTTTTGTCATGGACCTCGTCTCCACCCAAACCTGCGCAAGCAGCGTACCCTTAAAACTTCCGCGATACCACTACGGCGGCCTGGGCGTGCGCGGCCATGCGCAGTGGGATCCTGCGGACAAGGTCTCCATGCTGACCAGCAACGGCGACGACCGGAAAAAGGGCGACTCCACCAAGGCCCGCTGGGTCAGCATGGGCGGTGAGGTGGACAGCCAGCCCGCCAGCATGGGCATCCTCATTCATCCGGACAATTTCCGCTTTCCGCAACCGCTGCGCCTCAATCCCAAAAACCCTCAGCTTTGCATCGCCCCCTCTCAGGATGGTGACTGGGCCATCGAGCCCGGCAAGCCGCTCGTTTCGCGCTACCGCTTTGTGCTGACCGATGGCCCCGCAGATGCAGCGCTGCTGGAATCCGCCTGGAAAGCCTACGCCTCCCCGCTGAAGGTCACCTTCAACTAACTGAGCGGACTTGGTCCGTTGCAAAACGCCGTTCCCACGGCAAGCTAGGTTCCGTTTTTCCCCCTCCCCCCACCATGCTTCTCAACCACGGCATCCATCTTGGCTATTGCACCAACATCCACCGCGGCGAGACATGGGAACAAACCTGGGGCACTCTGCGCGACTACACCTTGCGGGTGAAGGAACGGGTCTCTCCAGACAAGCCGT
>DASWXG010000171.1:0-1636 GCA_036405615.1 Prosthecobacter sp.
GCTTTTGCCGGGCAGGGCTCTGTCCGTGGGTGATCTGCGCAGCGACTATGTGCGCCGGTTGGGGACTTTCAAAAACGCACGGTATGCCTGGGGCGGAGAAAGCCGTCATGGCATTGATTGTTCGGGACTGCCGCGGCGTGCGTTCCGCGAGGCTCTGCTGGCCTATGGCCTGCGGAACTTGAACGGCACTGCGATCCGGGAAGGGGTATTGCAGTGGTGGGTTGATGCCAGCGCCCTCGCTCTGGGAAAAGGGTACCGAGGAATGACCGTGCCCCTGGGCATCCAGGGCCCCATTCGTACGTTGGATGTCTCCCGGCTTCAGCCCGGGGACCTCGCGGTGACGACCTCTGGTGTGCACATGCTGGCCTACTTGGGGGATGAGGAGTGGATCCAGGCAGACCCTTCAGTAGAGGCTGTCATTGCTCTGAACGGCCGTACTGCGGCCAATGCTTGGTTTGACCAGCCCGTGATTTTGCATCGCTGGGCACTGCTCGCGCCCTGAGATGAATCCGTGGGCTGCCTCAGTTGAGGCCCACGCGCTTCAGCCCGGGGAACATCTTTTTCATCCGCGGACAGGCACGTTTGGAGAGATTTTCTCTGGGCTGGGGGGCCATGGTCAGGGCGCTGTCCAGCAGAAGAGACACTTCAAAACCATGCTCTCCGCTTTCCCGTCGTACGGAAGGACACTCGACCACATAACCGCGCAGGGTGACCCATTCGTCGGTTCCCTCAGGGGCATCTTTGAGGGTCGGGATGGCATCGCGTCGCACGCGGATTTGCAGTTCAGAACCGATGTCGAATCGCTGGCGTGACCAGAAGACCAGACCGCAGGCGGAGACAGCGCAGAGCTCGACGATGGTTTGCCCGGCCCCGCCGCGCTTGCCGGTGGAGTTTCCCTGCTGGTGCTGGCTATGACTGGCCATGGGAACAGGAATGTCTGAGGGGGAGGCACCGTCTGCAGAGCGCCCGCAGACACCCGAAACAAGGCGCACACTTCCCTAAAGTCAATCGGCCAATGTGCGAATCCCGGTTCCCCCGGTCAGTCAGCGGACTTGGGATCGAACGCGTCACGGAGGCCGTCGCCCAGGAAATTCAGAGCCAGAAGGCTCAAAGACATCAGCAGCGCCGGGAAGGCGAGCAGCCACCATTTGCTCTCCAGCGGGTTGATCACCTGGGCGCCGTCTTTGAGCAGGGAACCCCAGCTGGCGGCGGGATCTTCGATGCCCAGCCCCAGGAAGCTGAGGAAGGATTCGTCCAGGATCACCGCCGGGATGGTCAGCGTCAGGTAGGTGAGGATGATGGTGCTCAGGTTCGGCAAAAGGTGGCGGCGGAGAATCTTCCAGGGGCCCTGGCCCATGGCGCGGGAGGCGGTGACAAAGGTCATCTCACGCAGCACCAGCACCTGGCCGCGGATGATGCGGGCCATGGTGAGCCACTCCACCAGGCCTAACGAAAAGATCATCACCAGGATTTTCGAATACGGGATGAGGTAGCGCGCGGAGTTTTCCACCTTGCTCCACTGTTTTTCCTGGGCCCACAGGCGGATGCCGTCCAGCCAGTCTTTGAACACGCTGTCGAACGCTGCGATGAAGATCATGATGAACAGGATGCGGGGCACCGCATAGAGCATGTCAAT
>DASWXG010000172.1:0-6506 GCA_036405615.1 Prosthecobacter sp.
CCTGCCTGGGGCCCAGCATGCGCAGCATGCTCTGGTGCGGGAAGATGAACCGGAACCAGAACCGCAAAAAGGGATCATCCAGGGCATAGCGGACGGAACGGACGCTGGGCCTGTTTTCTGTGAGCGGGTAACGGCGCTGAACATAACCGAGATCCACAAGGGTGGTGAGGTGATAATTCAACCCCCGCACATCAATGCCTGTGCTTCCGGCGAGTTGGGCGGGCGCGGTCTTCCCCTGGGCCAGAGCCATCAGAACGGCGTGGTAAGGCACAAGGTCCCGCAGTTCTTCCCGCAGCAGGAATTCAGGCTCCCGCGACAGGGCGGAAAGGTCGTCCAGAATTTTCGCAGCGATGTTTTGCTCCACGGACTGCTTTTCATCAAAATGCAGCAGATACATGGGGATGCCTCCGCAAATGGCATACACCCGCGCCTGGTCGGTAACAGAATAGCGGGGGTGGAACTCGGCCGCTTCCAGGTGGTTGAACGGCTTCAGCAAGATCTGGGCGGTACGGCGCCCGAACAGGGGGCTTTTTTTGCCCAGTACCTCCCTTTCCATGAAGCCCAGGTAGGAGCCGCAAAGGATGAGCATGACTTTGCCGGACTTGGACCAGTCCCGGTCCCAGAGTGCCTGGATGATTGAAGGCAGCTCCGGCGCGGCCTCTGCCATCCACTGAAATTCATCCAGGGTCAGGACCAGTTTGCCTTTGCCCTGCCAGCGCTTCACCACCAGTTCCAGGGCCTCGCGCCAGCCGTTAACACGGGCCTGGGCAAGCAGGGGTTCCTCCAGCGAGCGGGCTGCGATTTCCAAAAACTCATGGATCTGGCTCTCGCCCGGGGCGCGTTTGCCCACGAAATAAACGCCGCGTCTTCTCTCCATGAAATGGACGATCATCTCGCTCTTGCCCACCCGCCTGCGGCCATAGATGGGAATGAAGGCCGAGGCAGGCCCGCTCCAGGCGGCATCCAGGGCGGCGAGCTCCCTCTTTCTTCCATGGAAATTCATGAAGGTGATCATTTCATCAAAGTACGTTTTGTCAAAACACGTTTTGATGAAGTGCGATTCAATGAAAAGTCAGAACGTTTCTGAAAGAGGCTGGTGCCCTGCGTGAGGGCCGGAGGCGGAGCCCAACGGAGCACCTCTCAAAAGCGGGATGGAAATTCATCAAACTATATTTCATCAAAACATGTTTTGATGAAACGTATTTGGATGATCATCCGAGCGCCCGTTTGAGCAGGTTGGCAGTGATCTGCTGGACGCGGCTGTCCGGCCCATGCGGGCGGCTGAAGTGGCTCCAGGGAATGATGTGGCCGGGCGGGGAGCTGAGGCCCTGGCTCCAGAAGATGGTGCTGGCGTTGAAGACGATGTTTTTCTGGGGCCCTTCAAAGAGGGTGGCGGCATAACGGCCGAGGCGTGTGCCTCCGGCCCAGACGTTGCCTTCGGCTACGACTTCCAGGCCTGGACGGGCGAGATCCGGATCACCATGGAACTCCCAGCCGACGAGTCCGGGGATGCTGTCGCCCGCCTTCATGCCGGTGCCGGCAAACAGCCAGTGGTCCGGCCGGGTGCAGGTCCAGTCGCCGCCGCCATTGAAGGGGACCACGGTGCGGGCGCCGATGATGTCGCGCTCGTCCGGACCCGGATTTTCAAAGGGGCCGAGCACGGTGGCGTAGGCCTCTTTTTCCTCTTCGCGGAATTCGCCGTAGCAGGTCTCGCGGGTCAGCCGCCGGTTGGGCTGGCCCTGGGCATTGGCCGTGAAGGGGGTGACCATGTAGACGTCGTTGGCGGAGAGCCACAGCACGTTTACCCCGTCCTGGATGGCCTGTTTGACGCTGGCGTACTGGCGGAGGTCCCAGTATTCGTCATGGCCGGTGCTGATCAGGGTTTTGCAACGCTTCAGGTTAGCGGGTTCCAGGTTGTCCACGTTGGAGCAGTAGGTGACGTCGTAACCTTCTTTCTCCAGCCAGTAGCAGAGCGGGTACTCCCACAGCAGAAACTCGCCGCTGCCCATGCTGAGGGGCTGGTCCAGGATCTGCACATACTTGCCATACGGGCGGTCAAAGCTGACGCTGACACCGGGGGCGTGGGCTGCACGCGGATCGGTATACAGGGACTCGTTTTCCGGCCAGCGGTTGTAGGCCTGCCAGGTGTTGTCGCTGCACTGGAAGAGGATGTCGGCGGGGCGGTCATCGGTGAGGATGAAGACGACATAGCTCTGCCAGTAGGGTTTGTCGGCCTGCTCCGGCACGGTGGAGAGGCGGCCCAGATACACCCCGCTGGGCCAGTCTGCGGGGATGGTGAGGCTGGCGCAGGCCTGCCACTGGCACTCGCGGAGCCGCTGCTCTCCCAGGGCAGGCACGGGCTGTTCCTTGCCCTCAAAGGGACCCAGGGTGGTCATGTGCCGGGCGCCCTGGCCGCCGTAGTAGCCCATGCGGAAGAGCTCCAGCGTGAAGCTTGCGACCGGGCGGGTGCTGACAAAGAAGTCGAGCTTTTCCCCGGCCTTCACGGACTGCCGGGAGCAGTAGCCTTCGATGAAGGAGGTGCGGTAAGAGCGGGCGCTGTCTGGCCGCATCCGCGTGAGCTGGAAGCTGGCCCCGGGCAGGGCGTTTTCCTCCCGGATGAGTTGCGGCCGGCGGCGGCTGTCTGCTGCCGCACCCGCCCCTGCTGGTGTCTGGGCCTGGGCGGCTGCCGCTGCTGTGTCTGTGGAGAGCTGGGCAGCCAGGGCCGCGCCCCCGGTCTTGATAAAGTCACGCCTGTCCATGCGGACCATACGCCGCTGAGGGAGGGGCTCTTTAACCGCGCCGGGAGAGCGGTCACGGAAGTACCATTACTTGGCCTTCGGCATGGCCTGGATCAGCAGGCTGAAGAACTCGTTTTCATCGGCGGTCATGCCGTCGCGCTCGAGGATGTTTTTGACGATTCCGAGGGCCTCGGCCTGGCCGGTCTTGGTGGTGAAGGCGGCGGAGCGCTCGGTGAGGTAGTCCATCAGCGCATCATCGTCCTCTGCCACTTCGCGGGCGCGGGCGAAGGATTCTTCAATGAAGAGGCTCTTGGGGTATTCGGACTTCCAGCCTTTGGCGACGAAGGCAGACTGGATCAGGTCTTCTTCCACCAGCGAGATGTGGGCATCGGCATAGATGGAGAGGGAGAGAAGGTCGAAAAGGGCTTCGCGCTGCGGTTGGGTCATAAGGAAAAAAGACTCGCCATCATGCTGCCTGAAATCAAGCGGCATGATGGCGGGCGGGGTTGATTTTGCGGTTTACGAGGCGCGGTTGACGGCACTGACGACGGCCTTGATGGAGGCCAGTTCAATGTTGGTATCCACCCCGGCACCCCAGACGGTTTTGCCGCTGGCCAGTTTGATCTGGATGTAGGAAATGGCGCTGGCCCCGGAGCCTGCTGCCAGGCTCTGTTCACGGTAGGAAACCACCTCAAACGGCTGTGCGCCGCCGTCCTGGATGAGCGCCTGTACAAACGCGGCAATGGGGCCGTTGCCCGCGCCGGTGACGCCGATCTCCTGGCCGTTTTTCACCATGCTGCTGCGGCAGGTGAACACGCCGTCCACGCCATCGGCATGGAAGTGGTGCAGGGAGAAGGGGGCTGTGCGGTCAATGTATTCCTTCCAGAACATGTCGCGCAGCTCCGCCGCCTTCACCTCGCGGCCCAGGCTGTCCACCAGGTCGTTGGCAATGGGGCCAAACTCACGCTGCATGTCCTTGGGCAGCTCGATGCCGAACTCGCTCTCCAGCAGATACGCCACGCCGCCCTTGCCGCTCTGGCTGTTCACGCGGATCACCTCGTGGTACTCGCGGCCGATGTCGTTCGGGTCGATGGTCAGGTAGGGCACGTCCCAGATGGTCTTGTGCTGGTCATACCCGGCCAGGCCTTTTTTGATGGCGTCCTGGTGGCTGCCGCTGAAGGCGGTGAAGACCAGTTCTCCGGCATACGGCTGGCGCGGCGGCACCGTCATGCCGGTGGTGTGCTCATACATGCGGATCAGTCCGTTCATGTCGGAGAAGTCCAGCCCGGGGTCGATGCCGTGCATGTACAGGTTCATGGCCACCTGCACGATGTCCAGGTTGCCCGTGCGCTCGCCATTGCCAAACAGCGTGCCTTCCACGCGGTCTGCCCCGGCCAGCAGGCCCAGCTCCGTGGCGGCGGTGCCGGTGCCGCGGTCATTGTGCGTGTGCAGGCTGATGATCAGGCTCTCGCGGTTTTTGATGTTCGTGCAGATCCATTCGATCTGGTCCGCATACACATTGGGCATGGCCACCTCCACCGTGTCCGGCAGGTTCAGGATCATCTTGCGCTCTGGCGTGGGCTGCCAGACGTCGATCACCGCTTCGCTGATCTCCCTGGCAAATTCCACCTCCGTGGCGCTGAAGCTTTCCGGTGAATACTGCAGGGTCACCCGGGTGCCGCTGGCCTCCAGGCGGTGCAGGCGGTCCTTGATCATCTGCGCGCCTTTCACGGCGATGGCGATGATCTCCTCCTTGCTCTTGCCGAAGACGTACTTCCGCTGCGCAGGCGAGGTGGAGTTGTACAGGTGGATGACCACCTTCTTCGCGCCCAGCAGGGACTCCACGGTCTTTTCGATCAGGTCTTCACGTGCCTGCACCAGACACTGGATGGTGACATCTTCCGGGATGCGGTTTTCCTCGATCAGGCGGCGGTTGAACTGGAACTCGGTGTTGGAGGCGGAGGGGAAACCCACCTCGATCTCCTTGAACCCGCACTTCACCAGCGCGTCGAACATCTCCAGCTTCTGGGAGACATTCATCGGCACGGCCAGGGCCTGGTTGCCATCGCGCAGGTCCACACTGCACCAGATGGGGGCTTGGGTGAGGTGGCGGGAAGGCCACTGTCGGTTGGGCAGCTGGATCAGCGGAAACGGCTGATATTTGGAGGACGGATTCTTCAACATGACTGAACAGGGATAAATAAAGCTTTAGCGAGATTGGCCGCCCTTGCAGGGAGGAAAAGGCGAAAAAGACGGCTTTTCCAAACGAACAGGCTAACAAACAAGGCTGGCAAGCGAACGGCCGGAATGAGGGATGCCGTGACGTGACGGCAAAGGGGCATGGCGAGGAAACACGGGCCGCCTACCCTAGGCTAAGTCGCAGGGTGAGCAGGGAAAGGGCCTGGGCCGAAGAGATCACTGGCGGGAATTTTGGCATGCCTGCCGGGAAACGCACGCAGTTTTTTCGCCCGCGTCCGTGACGGTTCTGAAAAAATCCCGCAACTTCCCGAGGCTTGCCTTGCCAAACGCGCAACCCGGCCTACCATCCCGGATTGCTGCAAGCAGCACGGAAGGGTGGCTGAGTGGTCTAAAGTATCTGACTCGAAATCAGACGTGGGAGCAATCTCACCGTGGGTTCGAATCCCACCCCTTCCGCCATTCTTCGCCGACCTTAGGAGGTGATGAATGCCCTCCGAAGCTCGTAGAGCGAAGGGTGGGCTCCACTTTTCTCCGCCCGGCTTCGAATGGCACGCCACATGGCCCATTCGAAAGTGCCATGCATGACGTCGGTCTGCTCCGCAGCCAAACGGTTCCGGACCAAGTTGACACGGGGTTGACCGAAGCTGCGGAGAGTCACGGCCACAGCCCTCAAGCTCCGGGCTGCAGCGGACCTGTGGCTTTGTAGGTGGTGAAGAGAATGCCGGAGGGCATGGGCTGGGTGTGGACGAGTTCGAAGGCGCGGGCCGGGGTCCCTTCGGCAAAGAGGCGCTTTCCGGTGCCGAGGAGGACGGGGTAGACGATGAGCAGGAGCTCATCGGCAAGGCCGTGCTCCAGCACGGTGGAGGTAAGGGTGGAACTGCCCCAGAGGATGAGGTCCGGCCCGTCCTGGGATTTGAGGCGGCGGATGCCCGCCACGATGTCCGTGCCGAGGCTCTGGAACGGTCCCCAGGCCAGGCTCTCCGGGCGGTGGGTGGCGACGTATTTGGTGGCGGTGTTGAGGGCGTCCGCCATGGGGCTGGGCGGGGCCTTGGGCCAGAACTCTGACCAGAGGTCGTAGGTGTGGCGGCCCAGCAGCAGATCCAGGCGCTGTCCCTGGGCGGCCAGGAGCGCGTCCCGGCCTGCGGGGGTGCGGTAGGGGGCCGTCCAGTCTTCATAGGGGAAGCCGTCGTCGTTGCTGGAGACCTGGATGACGCCGTCCAGCGAGATGTGTTCGATGATCTTGAGTGTTCTCATGGGAAGTCTGCGGGTGGATGTATTCACTCTTTGACGAACGGGCGGGCAGGTTTGGGACAGGGGGCGGCTGTTTTTCGTCTGCCGCCAGAATCCACACCTGCCTCATCCTCTCGCGGCCTCGTTGGCTGCAACTGCCGTGGCCCTGTCCAGGAGGGTGGAAAGCCTCGCACCCTGGCTTCAAGGTCTTGTTTGCCACAGCACCTGCCCCCTCGCGAAATCGCAGGAGTGCGCCTCCGGATGAAAAATCCGGGGGCGCATTTTTCTTTGGGGGGGAGCCTTTCCAGGAGACCGGCCTACACCAGCCCCCGGCTGGAA
>DASWXG010000173.1:0-4139 GCA_036405615.1 Prosthecobacter sp.
CAGCGGGGCTGAGAAAGCGAGGAGTGCGAGAAGGCAGTACGGAAAGCGCATGAAACAAATAGAAGGATGAAATGGACAGAGGAGACGGCGGGCCGCTGGAGGACAGAAGGCCCGGCCGTTCTGGATGCCAAGCGGAAAGCGTGAAATGAGAAAGCCGGGGCGGATCCGCGGATTACTTCACCTCTTTTGCAGGCTGATCGCCTAACTGCAAGGTCGGCACAGTGGCCGTATCGCTGACGTTGAGGCTGATCCAGTGGCCCGCTAAAGCATGCGAAGGGAAGCCGCAGGCGAGGGCAAATTCTCCGGCCTCATCAGCCACAAAGCTGAAGTCGGCCTTGCCCAAGGACATGCCCACGAGGTGTTTGGGGGATGCCCCGCCTTCAAAGTAGGGTTCTGCCACCTGGAGCTTTTTCGTATCAGCCTTTTCGATGACGATGGCACTGTGCGGGATGGGCGCAGGATTGATGAAGGTCACATCCACTTTCCAGCCCGTGGGCACCGTCAGCACGGCCTTGCCATGGGAATAACCATTGAAGTTCATGCCATAGTTGGCGGCATTGAAGGTGGCTACCAGGGCGACTTTCACGCTTTTGGGGGCGGCTCCGGGTTTGAGGAGGTCTTCAGCTGAGAGACCCGCAAAGAGCTCCTTTTTCAGACCAGGCATCTCACCGCCGACGGAGTGGTCATGCCCGGCTGGCGGGGCTGCGGGTGTCTGTGCCAGGAGAGGGGATGCAAGAAGTGCCAGCAAGGGCAGGGCGAGACGAAACATAGGAGGGAAGTGGCGGAGAAGGTTTGGAAGAGGGAACTGGCGTGCTGCCAGTCATGACCAGCCCGCCAGGGAAGGTCGCTCTCAAGATTGAACGACCTGGCTTCCTGCGGCGGGCTGGTGTTTTTCGAGAGTTTTATTTCTTGGCGACAGGGGCGGTAGCTGCGCCCTCAGGGACTTTGCTCCTGGGCACAATCTTCCACAGGGCACCGCGTTCGCTGGTGTAGGGGTCCACCGGGCCGCCGTAGTTGGCGGTGGCGTGGGTCACGTAGAGCGCGCCATCCTCACCTGCGCCACTGCCGGTGGGACGCAGGCCGTCGGCAAGGTCCAGCAGTTCCTGCATCTGCCAGGCGCCGTCCACCTGCTTCATCCCCCAGACCTTTCCGCTGCCCCAGTCGGCGGAAAAATAGACGCCATCCAGTTCAGGGTAGTCTTTGCCACGGTAGATGCCCAGGTTGATGACGCAGATGCCCTGGTCCACGTGGCTGTATTCGGCGATGGGCAGCACGCCCACTTTCGGATAGTTCTCAGGATCCACCGCCACCTCGGTGCCGTCCGGTTTTTTCTTCAAGATCATCGGGAAGGGGTGGCTGCCGCACATGAACTTCCAGCCATAGTTTTCGCCACCCTTGCTGCTGCCTGGCTGCATGTTGATCTCCTCCCAGTGGTTTTGGCCGATGTCGGCGATGTAGAGGTCACCGTTCTTGGAGTCGAAACTGAAGGTCCACGGGTTGCGCAGACCGTAGGACCAGATCTCCGGCTTGGCCTTGGGGCGGACCTTGGAGAAGGCTTCTTCACTGACTCCGAACAGCGTCATCTGCTGCAGAGGGGTGATAAACGGGTTGTCTTCCGGGATGGCATAGGCACGGTCGGCGCTGCTTTTGTTCACATCAATGCGCAGCATCTTGCCGAGCCAGGTGTGCAGATCCTGGCCGGCGTTGATCACATCCCCCTCCCAGCCGCCATCGCCCACACCAATGTAAAGATAACCGTCCCGCCCGAAAGCGATCTGGCCGCCGTGGTGATTGCAGTAGGGGAAATCAATCTGGATGATGACCCTCGCGCTTTCCGGGTCCAGTCGGTCCGGGTTGCTCTTGGAGACGGTGTACTCCGTCACCATGGTGGCCCCGTTGAACCACAGATCCGCGTAGGCCACATAGACCTTGCCGTTGGTTTTGAAGTCCGGGTGGAAGGCCATGCTGAACATGCCCAGCTCCAGGAAAGAGGAGATGGTCTTGTCTTTCAGGTCCAGGAAAGGGCGTTTCAGTTTTTTACCGTCCTTGATGACCTGGATGACTCCCGGGCGCTCCACCACGAAAAGGCGGCCGCTGCCGTCATTGGCAGAGGCTACACTGACCGGGTCCACCAGATCGTCGGCCACCTTGACCAGACTGATGGAGATATCTCCGGGCAGTTTGCCTCCGGGCTGGGCGGGGGCAATGTCCGCTCCGAGGGCGGTTCCTGAGAGAAGGGCGATAAGGGTCAGCAGCGCAGGTTTGATTTTCATGATGGTTGGGACGATTGAAAAACCAGACAGTAGACGCTGCGAGGCTAGGAAAATCATTCAGCCGAAACAAGACTGAAATGCCTGTGCATGGATGCTCCATGCGCCAGGGGAGGCAGGTGGTGGATTTTCCATTCCTTCGGCGGAAGCGGGAAGGGGAGCCTCACGAGGCTGCTTTTCGTCGTGGGGACGGCTTCCTCCTCCCCCCTGTCTCGTTTTGCAGTGGCAAATTGTTTTCCCCAGGTTAAAGACTCTGCCCTTATTTTTAACGTCAGACCATGCAACCTGCCCCTGAACACACCGAGTCCGAACTGCTTCAATTCCGCCGCAACAAGCTGGAGGAACTGAAAAAACGCGGCATTGCGGCTTTTGGCGGCAAGTTCGAAGTGACCCACAATCCAGGAACGCTGAAGGCGGATTTCATCGAAGGGCTGGACGTCCGTGTGGCTGGCCGCATCCTTTCCCGCCGCCAGATGGGCAAGGCGACATTCTTTGATCTCGGCGACATCTCTGGCCGCATCCAGTGCTACCTCAGCAAGGGAGACGTGGGCGATGAAGCCTACGCGCTGTTTATCGACCAGATCGACATCGGTGACTTTGTCAGCATCATTGGTCAGACTTTCATCACCAAAAAAGGCGAGCGGTCCATCCATGTGAAGGAGTTTGCCCCCCAGGCCAAGGCCTTGCGCCCGCTGCCGGACAAGTGGCACGGCATTGCGGATCGCGAGATCAAATACCGCCAGCGCTACCTGGACCTCATTTCCAATGACCGCAGCCGCGAGGTGTTCGTCACCCGCAGCAAGATGGTGGCGGAGATCCGCAGTTTCCTCCACGCACGTGATTTCCTGGAGGTGGAAACGCCGATGATGCAGGACGTTCCTGGCGGTGCCGCAGCGCGCCCGTTCGAAACACATTTCAATGCCCTGGACCAGAAGATGTACCTGCGCATCGCGCCGGAGCTTTATTTGAAACGCTTGTTGGTAGGCGGATTCACCCGGGTGTTTGAGCTGAACCGCAACTTCCGCAATGAAGGGGTGAGCCGCCGTCACAACCCGGAGTTCACCATGCTGGAGGCTTACTGGGCTTTCTCCGACTTTGAGCAGATGGCGGATCTTGTCGAAAGCCTGGTTTGCCACCTGGCGGAAAAGTTCTGCGGCGGCTTGCTGATTGAGCACAAGGACGAGGAAGGCAATGTCACGAAGACCATTGATCTTGCGCGCCCCTGGAAGCGTACGCCCTACCGCGATCTGGTCAAAGGTGCGGCCGGTGAAGACTGGTTCAGCCTCAGCAAGGAAGGCAAGGTGGAGCGTGCCCAGAGCCTGGGTGTGCAGGAGATCCATGCCGGTGACGAGCACTACGAACTCGACCAGAAGATCTTTGAAAAGCTGGTGGAAGAAAAGAGCTTTAACCCGCTCTTCGTCACCCACGTGCCGAAGGAACTGGTGCCCCTGGCCAAGCAGAACACCATGGATGACTCCGTGGTAGACGTTTACGAACTGGTAATCAACGGCCAGGAGATCAGCCCGGGTTATTCCGAGCTGAACGATCCCATCGTCCAGCGTGAGCGACTGGAGCACCAGGCAGGGGAGGAGATCCAGAAGATCGACGAAGATTTCCTCCTCGCCCTGGAGCACGGCATGCCCCCGGCTGGTGGCATTGGCATTGGCATTGACCGCCTGATCATGATGCTGACCGGTGCCGAAAGCATCCGTGACGTGGTGCTCTTCCCGCAGTTGAAGCGCAAGGCGGACTGAGCCGGCGTTTCTCCGTCCCTTGTGCCGCCCCTTTTTCCCTCATGCGGAGGGGGCGGCAACTTTAAAGCCTGCTGAGGCGTTGAGTTAACCAAAAGGCCTGTGAGCAAACATCACC
>DASWXG010000174.1:0-2113 GCA_036405615.1 Prosthecobacter sp.
GCACCAACGTGCGCTTCCGCCAGACGGTTCTGACCATTCCCAACATGTCCCAGATGGGTGTGCACGTGAACATCCACGAATCCCAGGTGAAGAAAGTTCACATCGGCCAGCCGGCGCTGATCCGGGTGGATGCGGAGCCCGGCAAGGTGCTGGAAGGCCGCGTGGCGGAACTGGCCGTGCTGCCAGATTCCAGCAGCAGCCGCTACACACCTAACCTCAAGGTGTATCCTGCGACGATCCACATCATGGGCACTCATCCCTGGATGAAGCCCGGCATGAACGCCAAGGTGGAAATCGTTGTAGACCAGCTTGCAGATGTGCTGTTTGTCCCGGTGCAAAGCATCGAGGTGGAGAATGACCACCACTACTGCTACGTCAATGCGGGTGGCAGCCTGGAACGCCGCCCGGTGGAAACAGGTTTGTTTAACGACGAGTTCATTGAAGTTCGCACAGGCCTCCAGCCAGGAGACCTAGTGGCCCTTTCCCTGCCGAAGCGTCTGATTCCAGACAACAAATCTGGGCCAGCCGGAGCCGGGGGGCCGGGACAGGATGAGAGCACACCGGCCAAACAGAAGGGCGAAGGCAAGAAAAAGCCCAAAGACCTCGCCACCGCGACCGTCAAGTAGCGTGCCCATGGCTGAGCCGATCATCAGTCTGAGAGACATCCGCAAATCCTACCAGATGGGCGATGTCGTGAGCCAGGTGCTCCAGGGAGTGTCTTTTGACATCTACCCCGGTGAGTATGTCTGCATCATGGGACCTTCCGGCTGTGGCAAATCCACCCTGCTGAATGTTCTGGGCTGCCTGGACCAGCCCACCAGTGGTGATTATTTCCTGGGAGGCGAGAACGTCGCCACGCTGAACGATGATGACCTCTCTGCCGCCAGGAACCGGAACCTCGGCTTCATCTTTCAGAGTTACAATTTGATCCAGCAGCTCACAGTGGTGGAGAACATTTCTGTTCCCATGTACTATGGCGGTGCGGATGATGCCCGCATGCGGGAGGTGGCGGAAAAACTCGCCATTCAGGTCGGCCTCGGACACAGGCTTTACCATAAACCGAACGAACTCTCTGGGGGGCAGCAACAGCGCGTGGCCATTGCCAGGGCGCTTTCCAACAGCCCCCTGATGATTTTGGCGGACGAAGCCACCGGAAACCTGGATTCAAAATCCGGTCAGGAGATCCTGGCTTTGTTCGACGAACTCAACAGCCAGGGCAAAACTCTGGTTTTCGTCACTCATGACGAGCGCATGGTCGAACGCTGCACACGCATCATCCGTTTGCGGGACGGGGTGGTGGAGCGGGATGAACGCGGAGCCAAGGCGCGCAACTGAAGCGGGCCAGCCGGCGTAAGTTGGAATTCGAGCTTTAGGCATTTTTTTGTCGGCCAAGGCTTTGCCATTGCGGTTAAGATTATAATTACTATAATAAGGGTCCATGCTCTCCCGCTTCATCCTCTGGTCCATCCTGGCAGGCATCGCCCTGACAGGCGGGCTGGTGGCCTACCGGCAGGGGAGCTTAGGGGCCTGGAACCATTGGATCACCGAGTGGGCCAGCGGAGAGGCGGCAGACTACTCAGATGTCCGGTTTCGGGTGGATCTTGTGGATCAGATCAACCACGCACGGCAGGCGGAAAAGATGACTCCGCTGAAGGTGGATGCGGAACTGGAGACCTGGCTGACGGGAGTATTGCCCTCCATGGCTCTGGATGATGTCAACCAGGTCGTTCACAAGGTCAAAGAGGCGCTGCCCCGGTACCTGCAAATTTCGGTGTGCACAGCCAGTGCTCCCACCAGGCCAGCCCTGCTGGAGCAGCTTCGTGATTTTTCCCTGAAAACCGGCCTTGAGATGACTCACATGGCCTGCGGGGTGAGGCCTGCGTCTGGAGGTCTCGTTTATCAGGCACTGCTGGTGGTCGGGCAAAGGCTGGAAGACTTCAGTCCTGAGATCATTTCAGCCACACCGGGAGAGACGTATTTTTCCACCTGTCCGCACTGCCACCATCCCCACATTGTCCGCATTTCCCGCCAGCAGCACAGCCTTGGGCTGGAGTGCCCGGACTGCCGGCGCACCTATGCGGTAGTCGCGGCAGACAAAAATGGGCAATACCGT
>DASWXG010000175.1:0-1706 GCA_036405615.1 Prosthecobacter sp.
AAACTGCCACCTCAGGCTCCCGATGTCGCCGCTCCGAAAGTGGGTCCGGATGGCAAACCGAACGCAGGCTTCATTGCCGCCCATGAACGGTTTCTGAAGATCGCCAAGGAAGGCAATACCGACCTTCTTTTCCTGGGTGACTCCATCACTGCCGGCTGGGGCGGCCAGAAAGCCATCTGGGACAAGGCCTACGGTGCCTACAAGCCTGCCAACTTCGGCATCGGTGGCGACCGCACCCAGCACGTCCTCTGGCGCATCACCAACGGCGAACTGGAAGGCATCAAGCCCAAGGCCGTTGTGCTCATGATCGGCACCAACAACGTCGCTTCGGATTCCGCTGAGGGTATCGCCAAGGGCATCACTGTCATCGTCAACACCATCCGGGAAAAACAGCCTCAGGCAAAAATCCTTCTCCTTGCCGTCTTCCCCCGCGGTGACCGCCCCACTGGCAAGCTCGGCGCTTTCAATGACAAGCTGAAGGAAGTGAACAAGATCATCGCCAAGCTGGACGATGGCAAAAACATCCACTTCCTCGACATTGGCGACAAGTTCCCGCAGCCCGAAGGCGCACTGACCAAAGACGTCATGCCTGACTTCCTCCACCTGTCCTCCAAAGGCTACCAGATCTGGGCCGACGCCATCACGCCCAAGCTGGCCGAACTGATGAAGTAAGGCGTCTTGTCGCCACAGGCTTCTCTTCCCTTTCCGTCTGATGAAACATCTGCGCTGGATCCTCTGGCTGGTGATGTTTTCCTCCCCGGTGCTGGCGGCAGAGAAGCCTGTGGCACACGAAGAACGGATCATCGAAGGCTGGCGGGTCCGCCTCGACAAACGCCTGACAGATGCCCGCCACGCCGAATTGGGAGAAAAGGCCGTCGCCCTGCTCCGTGCCCGGTTGGCGGACATCGTCACCGTTCTGCCGGCGGACAAAACAGCCCGTCTCCAGCAGGTCCCCCTTCAAATGGACCTGGAGCATGGAGACCTGGGCTCCATGCAATACCATCCCTCCGCCGCCTGGCTGGAGAAAAACGGTTATTCCAAAGATCTGGCCAAGACGGTCCACATACCTGTGGCAGCCAGATTTCTGGCAGCACGGCATCAGCAGGTCCAGCCCTGGTGTGTGCTTCACGAACTGGCCCACGCTTATCACGACCAAGTGCTAGGTTTTGAGAATCCTCAGGTGGCTGGCTGCTGGCAACGATATGTCGATTCCAAACACGGCGAAAAAGCCCTGCACGTGGACGGACGGACTGTGCGTCATTATGCGCTGACGAATCCCAAGGAATTCTTTGCCGAGATGACAGAGGCTTACTTCGGCACCAACGACTTTACCCCCTTCGTCCACGGTCAGCTCAAGCAGGACGAACCGGAAACCTTTGCGCTGCTCCAGGAAATTTGGGGCAAGAGCCCGCTGGATCAATAAGGCAGGGATCGAATTAAGATTTCCCTCCATTCACGGCTTCCCTTCCTTCCCCGATTCCGCTAATTTTCGCGGCGACGACAGGATTCCTAACCAAGGATGCTTCATGAATGCTGCCCTGAACCCAACTCTAGCGGCGCTGCTGCTTCTCGTGGCCGGGACTCTTCCACCCCTTCAGGCCCAGACAAAACCGGCCCAGCCCAAACACCCCCAAGCAGAATGGCAAAAGGCTCTGGAGATTTTGGAGGGCAACGCCGTGAAGGACCTCCTGCCAGTGAGCAAGCTG
>DASWXG010000176.1:0-2900 GCA_036405615.1 Prosthecobacter sp.
GCCGTTACACTTTCACCGGGGCAGGGGTGCCGAACGCGGGGGAGGTGCAGGAAGTCCGCCGTCTTTCCACCGTGCGCTCTGGCCAGGAGACCATGCGCGCCGGTTTGCTGGTGGCTGCCGGTTTTGAGCCTGATGAAGGCAGCGAGATCATCTTCACCTACTTCTTCAACCGCATCGCTGAAGACCGCGCCACTTTGCAGGACGGTCAGCTCGACTCCAGTTTTCTTCCGACTCAAAGAGACTACCGCGAATCCCTGGCCTATACCGAACGCCAGTTGAAGGTGATGCAGCTCACTGGCAAGCACCAGGAAACCGTCAATGGCAAGGATCTCAATATTTCCTGGGGGCTTGCCTACAACCAGTCTTCCCAGCTGGAGCCTGACCACCGCTTTGTCCGGGGCATTTTTAACGAGGACACCGGCAGCTACATTCCGGTTCCGGGTAACCCGGTGGTGCCCGAGTTTCAGCGCCTCTGGCGTGAGCTTTATGACCAGAACTACTCCGCGCGCATTGATGTGGAGACAGATCTTTTTGAAGGGGCCGATGGCGAAAAAATGCGCCTGAAGTTCGGGGCATTCATGGACTCCACCAGCCGTGACTACCGTGCGGACTCATTCACCTATAACCGTGGTCTGGAAAACCAGAGTTATCCCAACGGCTTTAAACCGCTGATCCCGGGCAATACCTGGGGTGATGAATTCCTGTCGAACAACCCGCCTGTGGGGGCAGATCCGGATGGCATCCCCAACAACGGGCCGCTGAGTTCTGTGGGGTCCTTCACCTACATGTACCGGGCTAACGAAAAGGAAACTTATGAAGCTTCCCAGCTCATGGCGGCCGGCTATGCGGCTCTTGAATTTGACCTCGGTCCAAGCCTGAACATCACCCTCGGCGGCCGGGTCGAAAGCACGGACATCAACATCAGTTCCACGCCCATCTGGCTCTATGCCGACCCGCAGGTCCGGTATGCCTTGCTTAGCGAGCGTGACCGTCTGGGAGCGGACGGCACCGTCCGCCAGCTTGTGGATGCCGCGTTCCAGGGCAATGCAGCCGCACGTAACGATCCCCGCCTGCTGGCCCGCAGCCGCGCCAGCATCCAGGAACAGCATTTCCTGCCGGCGCTCTCTCTGAACTGGGACATGACGGACACCATGCGCGTGCGCTCCTCCGTGGCCCGTACCGTGGCCCGGCCCTCCTTCAAGGAACTGGCCCCTGTCGTCTTCCTCAATGTGGAATCCGGTGACATGTTTGTGGGCAATGTGGACCTGGAGATGTCCACCATCATGAACTATGACATGCGTTGGGAATGGTTCCCGTCCGCAGGCAGCCTCATCGGGGTCAGCTTCTTCGCCAAGAAGATCAACAAGCCCATCGAGCTCTCTCAGGAAAGCGGCAACGTGGACATCATCCGGTATGTGAACTCAAAAGAAGGCAGCGTTTACGGTCTGGAACTTGAGTTCCAGCGCGACCTTGGATTCATTGCGGATCCTCTGCGGCATTTCTCCATCGGGGCCAATTACTCATACATCAAATCCCAGGCCACCCGGCCCGACTTCATTGGCAACACGGTGGACCAGAATGGTGACCCTGAGACCGTGCCGAGTCTCTTTGGCAGCAGCCGCCGCCTTCAGGGGCAGCCGGACTACATCGTCAATTTTAACCTCACGTACGACAATCCGGAATTCCCGCTGTCTTATGGCGCTTTCCTCAACGTGACCGGCCCGCAGCTTTTTGCAGTGGGCGGCAGACCGGAAGACCCTGACGTGTTTCAGGAGCCTTACAGCACCCTGGACCTCGGCGTAACCTACAGGATGACCAAAAACAGCCGTGTCAGCCTGCGTGCCCAAAACGTCCTCAACGCCCAGTTGAAACGTTACTACAACAACAAGGGAAAACCTGTGCACTCCACCCGCCAGACGGGTATTGGCTTCTCCTTAAGTATGACGGTTGACTGGTGATGGGTTCTTGTAGGAAAATGCCACAGATTGTTTTCTTTGGCTTGTCATTTCGCGGTGTTTGCGCATCTTTGTGCTTCCCCCCGTTACAACTCAGATGCCATTGGTCTCCATCATCTGTCCTCATTGCGAGAAATCCGTCCAGCTTCAGGTGACGGATGTGGCGAGGTCGCGTGCCTGCCCTTCGTGCGGGCAGTCTCTGATGCTCCAGGTGGCCGAGCGCTCTACGGGAGCCAAGCGAAAAGCTTTGCTGGTGACCGAACCTGCGGCGGATGAAACACCCGAAAGTTTTGCCCAGCGGCAGTTCGAGGGCCACCCCTTTGATCGCATGCGGGCTGATCCGGATCTCCAGCGCGCCAGCCGTCGTTTGATGGTCGGGATGGCGACCGTGGCAGCCTTGATTGTCCTCACCATCGCGGTCAGCCTGCTCACGGGCTGGAACAAGCGTGCGGAGCCTTCTCCTTCGGCGGCGGCAGAGGTTGTTCCCGCGGAAGCTGCTCTGGAGAAGCAGGACCAGCACTTACCCCCGATGATCTCCCGCCGCCTTGATTTTGAGGAGATCGTCCGCCAGCGGAAATCAGAACTTGCCAAGCAAGAGGACCAGAATGCCGGGGAATAACCGGAACTGCGTTCAAAAAAAACTTTTTCCGATTGTGCAAGAAGGGTGGCTGATAGCCGTAATCCCTACTGCTCAGACGAGAAATAAACCCCTTCCACGCCATGAAAATGCACCCTAACTGCCAAGGCAACCACATCGATCTCCGCGTTGGTGCCAGCCGTCGCGATTTCCTGTATGTCGGCATGGCAGGGGCGATGGGTCTGACCCTGCCCGATCTGCTTCGCCTCCAGGCCGCTCCGGTGATCCCTGATGTTGAAAGCTTCAAGGCGGTCGCCGATTCCATCATCCACATCTACCTCCCCGGTGGTATGGCTCAGCATGAATCC
>DASWXG010000177.1:0-2906 GCA_036405615.1 Prosthecobacter sp.
ATGCCTCCTGGCACTGCGTATGCGCTTTCCATGCCTCTCCTTGCCTTCATCCGGAACCCTGAATGCGGGAGGCTCCCGAACTTCCTGCCATGACACGGTCACCCTCTTGGAAATGGTGGATCACGGGCCTGCTGCTGCTGGCCACGACGATCAATTACATGGACCGTGTCACCCTGGCGAATGCTTCGGTGCGGGTGACCAAGGAGTTTGGCCTGAGCGACCAGCAGTATGGCAATCTGGAAATGATCTTTGGCTGGGCCTTCGCTGCCGGGTCGCTGTTTTTCGGGTTCCTCGCAGACCGGGTGAAGATCTACTGGCTGTATCCTGCCGTGCTGGCGGGATGGTCGGTCATGGGGATGGCCTCTGGCTGGACCCGCGGTTATGATGAACTGCTGATATGCCGGGGGCTGCTGGGCTTTTTTGAGGCTGGCCACTGGCCGTGTGCTTTGAAAACCACCTTTGCCGTCTTGACGGAAAAGGACCGGACGATGGGCAACAGCATCCTGCAAAGCGGTGCTTCCATTGGGGCCATCATCACCCCTCAGGTGATGAACTGGTTGATGACGGAGGAACTGGGATCCTGGCGCTCGCCTTTCATCGTGGTCGGTGCTGTGGGTCTGGCCTGGGTGGTGGTGTGGCTGGCGATGCTCAGGCCGCAGGATATCCCGGCGCAGCCGGTACAGGCGGGCGAATCTCCTTCGGAAGGACTTTGCCGTCTGCTGACGAGCCGCAGCTTTTGGGCCCTGGCTTTGCTCATCACCGGAACCCAGACGGTGTGGCATATGTACCGGGTGTGGCTGATGAAGTTTTTGCAGTCCGGGCGTGGTTACACGGAGGCGGAGGCGCTGAATTTCAACTCGGCCTATTACATCTCCACAGACATTGGTTGTGTGCTGGCAGGTGTGGTTTCGCTATGGTTGGTAAGGCGCTTCAAGTTTTCGCCTCATCATTCACGGCGCTGGGTATATGCCGCAGCGTGCTGCCTGACCTCGCTCAGTGTCGCATTGCCGTGGCTTGGCCGAGGTTGGCTGCTGCTGGGCGTCTTGCTGCTCATCGGTGCCGGGGCGCTGGCCTTGTTCCCGTGCTACTACACCTTTGTGCAAGAGCTGTCTTCTTCCCATGTTGGCCGGGTGACCGGCCTGCTCAGCATGTGGGTGTGGGCGGTGACATCTCCTTTGCACACTGTGTTCGGCTGGCTGGCGGACCGGACTGGCTCTTACGATGCAGGTCTGGTGATTGCCGGTCTTTCGCCGTGGATCGGAGTCGTGGCGATGAAACTGCTGTGGAAAACCGGGCCGGAAGAGGACAGGGCGGCTACCGCCTGAGAGCGAAACGGCGAGTTCTTACCACTTCAGACTGGTCACCGGCACGCGGGTTTCATTCCGGTGGGCGCTGACGATCTGCCCGTCCTTGAGGTGCAGCACACGGTCAGCCATGCCTGCCATGTCGGCGTTGTGGGTGATGATGACCGTCAGCGTACCGAGTTCGCGGTTGATGCGTTCCACGGCTTCCAGAACGGCAATGCCTGTGTTGACATCCAGGGCTCCGGTCGGTTCGTCGCACAGCAGGACCTCGGGTTTTTTGGCAATGGCGCGGGCAATGGCCACGCGCTGCTGTTCACCACCGCTGAGCTGGCTGGGAAAGTGGTCCATGCGGTGTTGCAGGTTCACCAGCGCCAGCGCGTCCTCCGGCTTCATGGGGTCGCGGGAAATGTCGGTGATGAGCGCGACATTTTCCCGCGCCGTGAGGCTGGGGATGAGGTTGTAAAACTGGAACACAAACCCGACACAGTTCCTCCGGAAGAGTGTCAGGGTGCGTTCGTCCCCGCCGGTGAGGTCCCAGCCTTTGTAATTGAGCTGGCCGCTGGTGGGCGTGTCCAGCCCGCCGAGGATGTTCAAAAGGGTGGATTTGCCGCTGCCTGAAGCCCCCAGCAAAACCACCAGTTCGCTGGCATGAAACTGGATGTCCACACCGTGAAGAGCGACCACGTCCAGCTCGCCCGTGTGATAGACCTTCCGCAATTTGCGGGCTTCAAAAATGGGTGGGGGAGCGCTCATTTCTGACGGGATGCCAAAAGAAGGTTTGGCCTGGGGAGAGAGGGCGGACGGGCCGCCCTCTGACCTGGAAGATCAATGGCAGCCGCAACCGGTGCCGCAACCGCCCTGGCCGAAGACTTCGTCATGGCTCGGCACGCGGCCTTTTTCCAGGGTCTTGGAGACAAAGCCGTTCACTTTGTTGGCGACGTCTTGCAGCAGGTCCTGGGCGGCCATGAAGCTCTGGATGCCCTCGTGGGCGTCGGCCTGGTCCTGCAGTTCCTGAAAACGGCTGACCTCGGAAGGTTCCAGTTCAGCACCGCTGCGGTGCCGCTGTTCCAGCGTGCGGCCGAGGGTCATCACATCGCGATAGAGCGAGACAGCCTGCTCATCGGCCAGGAAGCTTTCGGCCTGATTGCGGGCAGCCTGTACTTCCGGATCAGCGGCGATGGCGGCGCAAAGGGCTTCAATGTGGGAGGAGATGACGGGGTCAATGGCTGCGTTCATGGAAACAAAGGCTAGGCGGAAAAGTGGAGTTGTCGAACAGGGGATTGGCCTTTTCTGGAGGCGGACGGCAGGCTGGAGGGCCGGACCGCTGCTGAGTATAACGGCCGGAAAGTGGTGGCTGGCTCTCTTTCTTTTCCGTGTCTCAAGGAGACGGGGCGGGACTGTCGGCTGAGCTGGTCTGCTCAGATTTGGGGGAAAACAGGGCGAGCCGGAAACGCTGGGGCCAGAGAATGAAGGCTGCGGCGGACAGGGCTAGGTAGTAGTGCGGCATCTCGATGCGGCCCTGGCCCGCCGGTGTGTAGGCGATGATGGCAAAGAGCAGGTAGCCTGCTTTGCCCCCGGTCATGAAACTGCGGACCACCATCA
>DASWXG010000178.1:0-2751 GCA_036405615.1 Prosthecobacter sp.
GACCGCCACGTCCCAAAGTCGCCCAAGCTGTTTGCGCCGCGCGGCCTGCTCATCAAGGCTGCCCTGGTTATCACGGTAGACTCCTCATCACTGGAGACACCTGTGCTGGCCCTCGTCACAGAGGATGTTTATTGGAACGGCCAGCTCATCGTTCCTGCGGGGACACAGGTGCAGGCCCAGGCGGGCCAGGGCCGGGTAAGGGACCGCATCGAAGTGAAAGGCAGCTTTACTTTCGTCTGGGCGGATGGGCGTGAATACAGCATCAGCGGCATCGCATTGGATCATGAACGCCTCTCCGACGGCAGCTACAGCATCACGGACGGCTCTGCTGGCATCCGCGGGCAGATCATCAAAAACGATCAGTATGCGGAGGTGAAAATCCTCATCGCCGAGGCCCTCAGCGGCATCATGAACAATCAGCAGGACCAGTTCCAGACCATCTACGGGCTGGCCCCCCAGAACAACAGCCGCAATGCCGCGCTGGGCGGCGGTTCACAGGCGGCCAGCGCCTACTCGGGCATGCTGACCAAAAAGCTCGACAAGGATCTCGACTTCGTTCGCGTGGCCGCAGGCACGCAGTTTTACATCTATACCCGCGACGTCTTTGAGCCTGAAATGGCCAGCATTGCCGGTCTCCGGCAGGGCAACCGCGCCGTGTCCAGCTGGCAGATTGCCGAAGAGACCTACCAGCGCGCCCAAAATGAAGCCGCCGCAGCCAGCACCGAATCTGCCAAGGTCACTGAGACCACACGCAAAGCTGAGGAAGAGCGCCGGACGGCCGAACGGGCCGCCCGCGTGAATGCCCTGGTCAATGGAGATGACCCGGACAGCACTGCTCCCGCCGGGGCAGCCCAGACCACCCCTGTTAGCACTACGCCATGACCCACCTGACCCGTCTTGCCCTGGCCGCCGCAGGCGCCCTGCTTGCCTCCTGTTCCAGCAAGGAGGTGGAGCTGCCCGATGATCCCTTGGTGATGCTCGCCCCGGAACAGGAACCCGCCTATATCCCCACGTATTCGAAAACCGTTGTGGCTGGCTGGCCGAAAGGCCGTGCCATGGATCCCCACGACCGCTCCCGGGTGCGCCTGGATGAGGAAGTCCATGCCTACCATGTGGGCCGCCTGCCCAGCAAGGACCGGCGGGAGATGCACGAGGCACACACCGTTTACCGTGTGGAACAGGATGCACGCTGGGACACCCGCCTGCCAGCCACGCCGATGGATTCGCGCGGCGTGGTACTGGGCATTGTCGAACCGTCCCGCAACGCCGTTCCCCAGGATTCACTCATGCAGCAGGAACGGGAGAGCCTGATCGCCAAGACCCAGTCCCTGCAGCTCACCATGACTCGCCTCAACAGCCTGCAGCGTGACCTTGAGAACAAGCGCACCGAGTTTGAAGAGGCCGAGAAAGAGTCCAAGGACATCCAGGCTTACCTCGCCAAGACCCTTCAGGAGCGGGACCAGGTCAGCGCGCAGCTGGCCGCCGCCAAGGAGCGCATTGAGGAACTGGAAGAAAATGAACGGCTCCGTCCTCCGCCAAGCCAGAGCATCGGCAACAGCAAGAAAAAATAGCCTGTGTTTCCTGCCCACATGCCTACGCCAGACATTGATCTCATCCGTGGTCTGCCTCCGTTTCTGCAGGAACGGATCATCGGCCAGGATCACGTGATCCCGAGAGTGGTCCCCATCATTCAGAATGGCGAACTGGGACTGAGCGATCCTGGACGCCCCAAAGGCACCTTCCTGTTTCTGGGGCCCACCGGTGTGGGCAAGACTGAAATCACCCTGCTGATCACCGAATACCTCTTCAATGATGTGCAGAAGCACTGCATCCGGCTGGACATGTCCGAATACCAGAACCAGGAGTCACTAGGCTTGTTGTTAGGCCAGGATGAAACCAGCCGTGGAAACATGGGCCGTTTTTATGACCGTACCGGCGGCCACGGCGTCATCCTGTTTGACGAAATCGAAAAGGCGCACCCGCGTGTGCTGGACATCTTTCTTCAGGTGCTGGACGCAGGACGCATCACAGTCGCCAACGGGGAGACCCTGAACCTCTGCAACTTCTACATTGTCGCCACCTCGAACATCGGGGCGGATGCGCTCATGGAACTGAAGAACAGCAGCATGTCCACGGTGGAGCGCTTCATCGAAGACCTTGCCGCAGCGGAGTTGCGCCCGGAAGTCCTCGCCCGGTTTAACGTACGCTGCGTCTTCCAAAAACTGGGCTATGCGGCGCAAAAACAGATTGCCGGCATCATGCTGCACAAGGAACTGAAGCACCTGCGGGGCAAAGGTTATGAACTGACCGTCGGCCATGGTGTCCTGGATCTGCTGGTCGCGCAGGGTGTCGAACCCCGGCTGGGGGTGCGCCGGATGCGCACCACGGCTGAAAGCAACTGCCGCCACGCAGTCCGCGAAGCTATCATGGCGGGCCGGCCGACCTCAGGAACCCTCGTCGCTGAAAATGGGCATCTGGTCATCCATTCTTGAATTCTGCCGCAAATGGAAACCGGAGCTTCGTCTCTATGGCATCGGCGGGCTGCTCTTTGTCTGCGCTCTGCTCACCGGCCGGTTTGCTGCCGGCCTCATTGTGCTTGTAGGCACGCTGGCCATGGATGCCATGCGCCGCTGGGGCGAGCCATGGCGGCAGTTGGGTGAAGGTGAAACCGAGCGTCGCAAACAGGAACGCCAGCAGTGGTGGGAAGAACGCGTCGCCAGTTTTTTCCAGTCTTCTTCTCCGCCTGAAACG
>DASWXG010000179.1:0-3844 GCA_036405615.1 Prosthecobacter sp.
GCTACCTTCAGCGGTGCCGGCAGAACGCTGACGCCCGTGCTGAATCATGTGCCGCAAGCCGGTGCAAACCTCACGGTGGTAGAGGTGACCGGGCTGGCTTTCATCACCCAGCCGTTTTCCAATATCGCCCATGGCTCCACCGTGACCCTGACCCACAACGGCGTGTCCTATGAGTACATCGCCGACTATTTCGGCGGCAGCGGCAATGACTTTGAACTCGTGTGGAAGCATGGCAGGCCGGTTGCCTGGGGACCCAACCAATACACGTACGGCACTAGCTACGGCGGCAGTGATTCGACGACCCGGGCGATTCCCTGGCCGGTTTCTTTCACAGGTCCGCTCGCAGGCAAAACCATCTTGCGTCTCTCGACCGGGAGGACCCATACTCTTGCTGTGTGCACAGACGGCAGCGTGCTCGCCTGGGGGCGGAACAGCCAGGGTCAGCTGGGCAATAACAGCACCTTCGACAGCACCGTTCCGGTGGTTGTAAACACGGCGCAAGGCATCTCCGCACTGTATGATAAAAAGGTGGTTGCCGTCGCAGCAGGTGACACCCACAGCCTGGCACTCTGCTCAGATGGCACCTTGGTGGCCTGGGGCAATAATTGTGACGGACAGCTGGGCAACAACAACACGCCCAATGACAGCAGTGTGCCGGTGCTGGTCAACAGGACCAGCGGGGTTTCAGCCCTGTTCAACAAAGATGTCGTGTCCATCTCAGCCGGGAACAACTTCTCTCTGGCCCTGACGGCCGATGGCCTGATGGCCTCCTGGGGGGAGAACCTCCATGGTCAGCTGGGTAACGGTACTACAGCGGACAAAGCTGTACCTTTTGCGGTGAGCCGCACCAGTGGGGCGCTGTATCCCTCAAGAACGGTGGTTGCCATCAGCGCGGGCGGGGAACACAGCCTGGCCATCCGGTCGGATGGTGTGGTGGTGGGATGGGGATACAACAACAACGGTGAACTGGGAGACAACAGCATCGCCCAGCGGACTCTGGCCGTCGCGGTGAATGCCGATGCTGGTTCTGCCCTTCATGTTCCGCCCTCTGGGCGCAAGGCGGTGACGGCGATCAGTGCCGGGGTCTATCACTCCCTGGCCTTGTGCGAAGATGGCAGCGTTGTTTCCTGGGGCAGCAATGACGGGGGCCAGTTGGGAAATCCAGCGCTGCCGTTCACTTACAAGTCTGTTCCGACGGCCGTGCATGCAGGGGCTGGTTCGGCTCTGCAGGGCAAGACCGTGGTGGATGTTGCCGCTTATTCGGACTTCAATCTGGCGCTCTTCTCGGACGGCACTCTGGCCAGCTGGGGACGTGCCTCAAAAGACGGTACGCTGGGGGACAATGCACTTGCTGAATGGGGCAGTTCGACACCGCAGAACGTTAGCGGCCTGGCACTGAGCAGCGCGGAATACTTTGGCCGGCTTACCCAAGGAGGAACCGCTGACTCCAGCATCCAGCTGACGCGCGGGCGCCCGCTCCGGCCCTGGTTCTGCCTGTTTCAGTTACTTTAGGTGCTGATGGGGCCGTCCCAGAGTATCAAACCTTCTACAATGGTCTCCCGTTGATTCTGCAGAACTCAGGCAGCACTCCTCTTGTGATCACGGAACTGGAGTTTCCCTCTGCTCCCCCTGGTTACTCATCGTATGTGCTGTCTCCAACTCCTGCACCTGGTCAGCCATGGACGCTGCAACCTGGAAGCTCGGTGTCCATTTCGGTCCAGCCTGGGGTGTCTCCTGTGCCTCTGAAGATCCATAACAGCCTGGGCATCTTTGAGATTCAGCTGGATTGAGCCAGGGAGCGCATTCGAAAGCACAAACATTCCTCATCACTCCACGGGAAGGCGGCAGCGATGCCGCCTTCTTTTTTGGTTAGGCCAGACTGCTGCAGCCGGATTGGGAAAACCGAAGCGGCGAAAAATTTTTGGTTCCGGGCTTCCCATCGGTGACAAATCATCTCTAGAATCCGCCCACCATGAAACGCCAGACCTCTGCCGACTTCGACCAGGACCTTCTGAATCTGTATGATGACTATGCCCATGGCCGGGTGGACCGCCGGGGCTTTCTGGAGAGGGCTTCGCGTTTTGCGGTGGGCGGCCTCACGGCTGTGGGCTTGCTGGAAATGCTGAGCCCGAACTATGCGCTGGCCGAGCAGGTGGCGAAGGATGATCCGCGTATCGAAGCGGCCTATGCCGAGTATGATTCGCCGCAGGGGGCAGGGAAGATGCGCGGCCTGCTGGTGAAACCGGCCAAGGCTGCTGGCAAGCTGCCGGGCGTGGTGGTCATTCACGAGAACCGCGGGCTGAACCCCTATATTGAAGATGTGGCACGCCGCGTGGCGGTGGCCGGTTATGTGGCCTTTGCCCCGGATGCATTGTTTCCTCTGGGCGGTTACCCCGGCAGTGACGATGAAGGCCGCGCCCTGCAGGCCAAGCGTGATCCCGCCCAGATGACGGAGGACTTCGTGGCCGCCGCGAAGTGGCTGGCTGCGAACGATGCCTGCAACGGCAAGGTGGGCGTGGTGGGTTTCTGCTTTGGCGGCGGCATGGCCAACACGCTGGCGGTCAGGCTGCCGGATGTCATCCGCGCGGCAGTGCCTTTCTACGGCCGCCAGCCGGCTGCGGCGGATGTGCCGAAGATCAAGGCCGCGCTGCTGATCCACAATGCCGAGCATGACCAGAAGGTGAACGAAGGCTGGCCTGCCTATGAAGCGGCGCTGAAGCAGGCAGGCGTACGCTACACCGCCCACCTGTATGCCGGGGCCAATCACGGCTTTCACAACGACACCACCCCGCGCTATGACGAGGCCGCAGCCAAGCTGGCCTGGGAGCGGACGATCGCCTTCTTTGACGAGACGCTGAAGGCAGGGTGAGATGCCTTGGGGGCGCGGAGACGGGTTGCGCGGCTGCGCACCTGCCCGCGTCCGCCCCGGGAAGCCGGGTCACAGGCCTAACCGGGTGTTTTACCAGACTCGGCCACGCGCCGCAGCGCCTCGTTCAGCTCGCGGTGGATTTCGATGCTTTCCCGCGTCATGTCATCTGCTTCCTGCGGATCGAGGTTCGGCTGCCTGAGCTGGGTTTGCAGGCGCTGCTTCTGCTGCTGCAGGCGGTTGATGAAAAGGATTTCATACGCGTGCTGGGCTCCTTTCAGCCCGCCGGGCGGGGGAGTCATGTGCAGCAGCTGGGTGAGGGCGGTTTCGTCGTCCCGGTCCAGGGTCAGCAGATGACCTTGCAGAGACTCCGGGCTGGCGGGGTCAAATTTGCCTAACCAAATGTGTGACAGGAGTTCTGTGCCGGGCAGGTCCTGCAGGATCTTGCGGTCGCCCTGCTCCCGCAGCCAGAGAAGGATCTCCGGATCACTCAAAGCGAACCGGCAGAGCATGAGCGCGGTGGCGTCCTGGGCGGCCATCAGCTTTTCACCTGGCCGCTCGTTGGGCGCGCTGTTTTTGGCATCGGCACGCTGGGGTTTGGCTTTCAGGGCTTTGGTCACCAGCTTGCGCATGATCTCGACCGAGATTCCCAGGCTGTTCGCCACACGGAGGATGGTGGTTTCACGTGCCACCAGGGTGTCGAAAAGCTTGACGTTCTCCGCCATTTCCTCGGCAAATTTCACCCGCTCGCGCATCTCCGTGAGGTCGCGCCGGGAGCCGACGCTGGCGAGCTGGTAGTCCACAAAGTCGAGGGCGTTTTTCACCAGTCCGGCAAACGCTTCGGGGCCCTGGTTGCGGATGTAGGAGTCCGGGTCTTCGCCCTTTGGCAGCATGGCCACTTTGACGATGAGACCATAGGGGGCCAGGGTTTGGAAGGCGCGCTCGGCGGCCTTGTACCCGGCGTTGTCAGAGTCGTAG
>DASWXG010000180.1:0-6821 GCA_036405615.1 Prosthecobacter sp.
AATCAACAATCTCCGCGAATCCCAGCTGCGGCGCGCACTGCAGACCGGTTCCACCGTTCAACAATAGCTCAACAACCGCTCAGCCACTGCTCAACCTCCCCTAAACCTCCGTTTCATCTCCCATGCCCGCCCCCAAACTCACCTCCACCCAATGGCTGATCTGCTTCATCGCGGCGATCGGTTTTGCCTTCGACATTTATGAACTGCTGATGCTGCCGCTGATTGTGAAACCGGCGTTGGCGGCCCTGGGCGGAGTGGGGCCGGACGGGGTGCCGCTGCTGCTGCCAGGGACGCCGCAGTTCACCCACTGGGCGCGCATGCTGTTCTTTGTGCCGGCCATTGCGGGCGGCATCTTCGGCCTGCTGGGCGGGTATCTGACGGACCGCCTGGGCCGCCGCCGCGTGCTCACTTTCAGCATCCTGCTGTATGCCTTCGCGGCGTGTGCGGCGGGCTTTTCGCAGAACCTCTACCAGCTGCTGTTCTTCCGCTGCCTCGTCTTCATCGGCGTGTGCGTGGAGTTCGTGGCGGCGGTGGCCTGGCTGGCGGAGCTGTTCAAGGACAATGTGCAGCGTGAAAAGGTGCTGGGCTACACCCAGGCTTTCTCCTCCGTGGGCGGCCTGCTGGTGGCGGGTGCCAACGTGCTGGCGGCCAAGTTTGCCCTGGATCTGCCAGCCATTCATGGCGGCCATGAGGCCTGGCGCTACACGCTGATCTCGGGCGTGATCCCGGCGCTGCCGCTCATCCTCATCCGTCCGTTCCTGCCGGAGTCTCCGGAGTGGGCGCGGAAGAAGGCTGCAGGCGTGCTGAAGCGCCCCAGCATCCGCGAGCTGTTCGCCCCGGAACTCATCCGCACCACGGTGCTCACCACGCTGGTGTTTGCCGCCAGCTATGGCATCGCGTTTGGTGCCATCCAGCAGCTGCCGCAGATCCTGGGTGCGCAGGCGCTGAACACGCCGAACGAGGCGGGCCACGCCGCAATGATCGCCACGGCGAAGGGCGCGGTGGGCAAGGCGGTGCAGGAGGCCAAGGCCGAAGGCAAGCCGGAAATCCCTGCGGGCAAGAAGCGCCAAATCGGCGGCAATGCCAGTGATGCAGCGGTGGCCCAGATCACCTTCTGGCAGGAGATCGGCGGCATGGTGGGCCGCGTGGCCCTGGCCTTCCTGGCCGTGGTCATTGTAAGCCGACGCGCCTTGTTCCGCGTGTTCCAGATCCCTTCTCTCTTTCTGGTGCCGCTGCTGTTCTGGTGGATGTCCGGCCAGCTGGCGAATCCTGACAGCCTGGGCATCATCAAGATCGGCATCTTTGTGGCCGGTTTCCTCACCGTGGCGCAGTTCAGCTTCTGGGGGAACTACATCCCGCTGGTGTTCCCCATGCACCTGCGCGGCACGGGCGAGAGCTTTGCGGCGAACATCGGCGGCCGCATCCTGGGCACTGCGGCGGCGTGGATCACGCTGACGCTGGCCGCCTCCGACAAACCGGACCCGGCGCGCATCGCCATCGTGGGTGCCTGCGTGGCGGGCGGCTATGCGCTGCTGGGCGCGGTGCTCACCCAGTTCCTGCCGGAGCCGAAACCGGACGCGGACCACGAGGGACATTGAGCGTGAGGCCGGTGTAAAAGCAGCCCTTAACGGGCTTTGAACCTTCTTTGGAAAGAGCGGCAGCAATGCCGCTCTTTTTTGTCGTTTATTTGGTTAGCCAGAGAGGGAGGGGAAATCGCTTCTCTTGCTAAAGGGATGTGTTTCTGCCAGGAATCCGAGCCGGGAATGGAACTGATGCGATTATGCGGGACGACAGGCGATGCGGTATGCTGGGTTAAAACCGCGGGCTGCTTGCCGGCTTCATTGAAGGGATGACAAAATAATGGGGGACAGAATGATGAAGGAGTGTGGCCTCTTCTCTTCTGCTGGGCTGCGCCTGTTTTCCGAGGATGAAGAACCCTTATTTTGTCCTCCATCCTTTTGTCATCGGAGATGTGTTTGGGCCATGGCATGCTGTGACCGGAAGAGCCTGCGCAGCGCCCTTTCATGGAGCGTCCATGGGCTGCCCCACCTTCAATGCCGGGGCGTTTGCCGCTCAATCTTCATCCGGCAGATCCAGCAGCTGCCACTGGCCGGGTTCCAGGCTGCCGAGGGTGTAGGGGCCGAATTTGCTGCGGTGCAGTTTTTCCACATGCCAGCCCTGGCTGGCAAACATGCGGCGGACCTGGTGGTAGCGGCCTTCGGTGAGGGTGAGGCGGGCGGTGAGGGCGCTGGTGATTTCCAGCTGCGCGGGCAGACAGGGCGTCTCCTCCCCGCGCAGCATGACGGTGCCGCTGGCGAAGGTGGCGATGAGGGCGGGGTCCAGCTCCCGGTCCACCGTGACCTCGTAGATTTTTTCCACCTCAGCGCGGGGAGAGGTGTAACGATGCACGAGGGGGCCGAGGTCTGTGACAAGGAGCAGGCCGCTGGTGTCCTTGTCCAGGCGGCCGATGCTGGTGACGGCGGGCTTGCGCGCCAGCCATTGCGGCGGCAGCAGGCTGTAGATGGTGGGGCCTTCGCCATCGCTGTGGGTGCAAACGCAGCCTAACGGCTTGTGCAACAAAGCAAGCAGGCCATACGGGGCCTCCAGAGGGGCATCATCCAGGGTGATGTCTTCCGGCTCCACTTTGAGGTCAGCCTTTTTGATGACGGTGCCGCCCTGGCGCACGCGCCCGGCTTTGACGAACTCCGTCACCTGTTTGCGGGAACCATAACCGAGGGAGCTGAGGAGTTGATCGAGACGCGGCACGCGCACAGGCTACCGGAGGCGGGCGTGGGCGCAACCCGGGTGTTGGGGCCAGTGAGGTGAAGTCCGGAGTTCGGAGTTCGGAGGGCGGAGGCGGAGGGCAGGTGCGGCCTCTGCGGGACTGTTGAGAGTTGCACAATAAACTGACAGCAAAAAACTTTCCGGTCGTCTCTATGATTCATCGGATTTCAAGTCGCAGAGCGACGACCGAACCGCTCGCCATTCCCCCAGGCGCAGGTCAAAGTTGAAACCCCCGGTTCGGTCGTCGCTCCGCGACTCTCTGCTCTAGAAATGGACGCGATTCGAGAAAGTGCCGGCCTTGATAGGCCGGCCTAAGACACGCCCGTCGCTCTGCGACTTTAGACAGGGCTTTGCATCCGTGATGATGGCCCCAAATGAACAGGCAACAGGCGTCAGTCTATGATGCAACCCTCACTCAAACGCGCGCAGGGCCACGCCGCCGCAGTCGCGGCAATGGGTGGCGCCGGCCTGGAACTGGGCATGGCAGCCGGGACAGTAGAGGGCGGAGCCGGGCTGGCGTTCCGGGGCGGGTTCCAGGTCTTCGGGTTTGAGGTCCTGGCTTTGGAAGAATGCCTCCAGCGCCTGGCGTTGCAGCGGGGCGGTGGCACCGGCCTGGTAGCAGGTTTTCTTCCACTGTTCCGCCGCCAGCTTGCGCCAGGCAGGGTCACCCAGGAGGTTGCGGGCAGCGAGAGGATGGGACGGGGCGGTGAGAGCGTCGCACAAGGGGTCTGCCCCGCGCATGGCGTGCTGCGGCAGGAGTGCCATGGCGAGGGCCTTCCAGAAACAGTGGGGCAGGGCTGCGGCCCGGGCTGCGCGGTAAAACAAAAAGGCCTGGGTGAGCTGCAGGAGCAAGAGCAGGGCGGCGGCGGCCAGCACGGCGGTGCTTTCGCCTAACCAACGATACACACCGGCCACCACGCCGAAGGTCCAGAGGAAGATCAGGCTGCCCAGCCAGCGCAGCGTGCGTGTCTGCTGGCTCAAATCTGCCGCCTGTTGTTCCAGCACGGCGGGGGCCAGGGTGGCTGCAGCATGGTGGAGGAAGCCGGACTCCCGTTCTGCCTGGGGCAGCGGGATCCAGCCCTGGATGAGGGTCTGCAACTGCCGGGCGTGTTCTTCACCCAGGCAACGCAGCTGCAAACCGCCGCCGAGATGCAGGGTGCGGTCTTCCAGGCGCGGGGCCACTTTTTCCCACGGCAGCAGGACAGGCGGGCGTTTGGTATCGGCCTGGATCTCCAGCCCTTCTGCAGCGGGGACCGCCAGCCAGGGGCTGGTGCCGAGATGGCTCTGCAGCGGCGGCAGGAAGGCCAGAAGCACGGGGCTGGCACCGGCCAGTTCTATGGGCTGGAACGGCGGGCGGCTGTACCAGCCGGTGCCTTTCCCGCTGCCCAGCAGCAGACGGCTGCGCGGAGGCAGCCAGCGCAGGCTCTCAATGGAATAAAGCGCTGCAAACAGCAGCAGCAGAGACTGTCCCTCGGTCATTCAGGCGGACGGGCGTCAGATCTGCTCGCGCTTGCCAAACAGCTTGCTGAAGAAGCCCTTCAAAGCAGCGCCGATGGCGATGATGACCACGATGATGCCCTTGCCCAGTTTGGCGACAAAACCGCCCAGCTTCGCAAACAGGCCCATCTTGGCGGCAGCCACGGCACCTCCCCCTGCGATGAGGCCGGTGAGGCCGTATTTGGCCAGTTTGTCGCCTTCGCGGTATTCGGCATAGGTGTTGCCGGTCACGTAACTGAAACCGGCGATGATGTTCTGGTATTGAGGAATCAGGGAGTCCATCTCCTCAGGCCCGCAGACGAGGTCTACTTCCATAACGCCGCTGCGGCCCAGGAGGCGGGTGCTGTAGTTGATGGAGATGCCGTTTTTGGAACCGACCCGCAGGGCCCACTCCAGGTTTTTGGTCTTGTCGTTGAAACGCGGCGGCACGGCCCAGCCGAGGAGCTGCAACTCTGGAAGGCCCATCTCGCGGCGCTGCTTGTTGCCTTCGTCCTGGCCTTCGCGCAGGGACTTCAGCATCTCGTCAGCGTTCAGCTTGTCCTTCTCGTCGTCCTTCACGTAACCGGAGTCGTCGAACTCAAAGATGACCCAGGGTCCGTGGCCTTCGGTGGTCAGCATGCCCAGCTCAGAGGTGCCGGGGATGTTGTTGTACATGCGCAGCAGGCTGCGGGTGCCGTTGCCATCCGTGAAGCGCCAGCCTTCGGGGATCTTCACCTCGGCCATGCTGCCCACCTTGGCGGTGCCCTGGCGGGTCCAGCCGAGGGCTTCGATCTTTTCCAGGAATTGTTTTTCCATGGCCGCCTGCTCCTCAGCGGTGGGCTCGGCTGCGGCCTTTGGCTGGCTGTCCTGGGCCGAAAGAACAGGAAGAATCAGGCCCATAAGGAGACCTGCCACGGTGAGTGTGCGGAAAGTTGACATAGGATCTCCTGAGTAAGAGGCGGTAATTAGCGGTCACGCAAAGCCAGCGTCAAGCCTAGGAATGAAGCGATTTGCACAGCCGCAGCGGGCGTCCTCCGTCAAAATGCACGGACTTCTTCGGGGGTCAAAAACCGCCACTGGCCGGGCTGGAGGTCTGGCGTGAGACGCAGCGGGCCGATGCTCTCCCGGTGCAGGGCCACGACGCGGTTTTGGATGCGGTGGAACATGCGTTTCACCTGGTGGTAGCGGCCTTCGTAAAGGGTGAGGCGGGCCTGGCGCGGAGCCAGGATTTCCAAATCCGCAGGCAGCGTGGTGAGGTCTTCGGTATGAAAGTAGAAACCGGCGGCGAAGGCGGCCACGGCCTCCGGCGGGATGTCCTCGGCGGTTTCCACGAGGTACACTTTGGGCACGCGCTCCACGGGCTCCATGAGCCGTTTGGACCAGCGACCGTCGTTGGTGAGAAGGACCAGCCCGGTGGTGCTGCGGTCCAGCCGCCCGGCGATGTGCAGGGTGTGGCGGTCGGGATCTTCCAGCAGATCAATGACAGTGGGGTGGACGGGGTCTGACGTGGCGCTGAGGATGCCGGCGGGTTTATGCAGCAGAATGTACAGCGCGCGCTCCGCCTCTTGCAGCGGGGTGCCGTCCAGCCCGATCCGGGTGAAGCGGTCCACCTCGCGCTGATTGTCTGTACAAATCTCACCATCCACACAGACACGCCGGGCCGCGATGAGGCGGTGGGCGGCGGTGCGACCCAGGGAGGATTGTTTGGCCAGGAAGCGGTCCAGTTTCATTTGTGCTTCGCGAGACCTTATTTCATGGCTTTTGGTGGGAGCAGTCTCCGTCCCATGCCATGGCGGCGGGCAAAAGTCCATACTTGGGTGGAACAGGCGGAAAGAAGGATCTGGTGACACCGGATCGTTCTGAGATAGATTTCCTGCCTTGGACAAACCCAGTTCATCCCCCGAGCCCTTGAAAAGTGAGATCACCGAGGTCTCGGGTGAGAGCTTTCTGGTTGAAACTTCGTTGGGAGATGTTTCTCTATTACCAGAACTGGAGCCTTTCTATGTTGAAGGAAAAGACAAGATCCGAGCCGCAAAAATCGCTTTCGGAGGTTCGCGAGGCCTTCTTGGCGCTGCGGCAGAGGCATTACTCTTCACGCCGGAAGATCACGGGCGAAGTGATCCGGCAGATCCAATCCAGCAAGAAATCCGCTCAATCTCACAATTCGCCCATAGCTGGGGTCTGATGTTCGACGCCAGAGGCGTCACCAAGCTGATCGAAGACGACTTTTTAGGCTTTGGAATGGAACATCGGGTCGGGGTGCTCCGCAGCAGCCTCCGTGTTCTCAAGTCTTATGATCCTCGGGACTTCATCGAGGAGGAAGGGGAAGTGCTCAACAAGCCCACGGATTCGCTCTTCGACTATTTGACGGATCATCTTCTCTCCAACTACCTCTTTGGGGATGATGTCCGTCTTGAGGGATTTTATAAAGTTCGGGAAGCTTTGTTTATTGTCATCTCTCAACCGTTCATTGCAGGCAAACATGCCAGGCTCAAGGTCATGACTGCCGCTTTGGAGAAACTGGGACTTCGAAGTTTAGGGCACAACAGATTTGAAGTGGG
>DASWXG010000181.1:0-13321 GCA_036405615.1 Prosthecobacter sp.
AGCATCAGATCGGTTTTGAAAACCGGGTGTTTCATGCGGCTTATGTCATGCGCAAGCTTCTGGCGGACGGTCGCGGCATGGTGCCGATGGCGGCCAAGGATGAGGTGGAAAAGCTGGCGGACGAACTGGCCCGCTACGTCCTGTTTGCCGATGAGGCGAAGCTGCCTTCACAGGGCGTGGAGGGGGACGCCGCTTTCATCCGTGAATTTCAGCGTAACAAAAAGGCTGTCAGTGCAGGGCCGTCGCTGAAGGACTTTGACCTGAAGACGCGCATCTTCAAATACCGCTGCAGCTACATGCTGTACACGGACTCCTGGCAGAAGCTGCCTGCGGCGTTGCGCGAAAGAGTCTATTTCAAAATGGGGGAAGGGCTGCGCGAGCAAAACCCGAATCCAGCCTACGCCCACCTGCCTGCCGAGGAGAAGCGTGCCATCCGTGCCATCCTCAAAGAAACGCTGCCAGGGCTGCCCGCATGGTGGCGCTGATATTTTCGTACATACAATTTCGTTTTCATCTCCGTATAGAAACAAATCTGCGCTTCCCTGGGAATAAACCTCCGCGGAATGCGTCTGAAAAGCTGTCCGCACGGCCGTCCTTCACCGGAAACCGTGCGAAACAAGACCAACGACAAACCAAACCAACGAACATCCTATGAAGAAACTGCTCGCACTCGCTCTCTCCCTCTTCGCTGCCTCCGTCATGGCTGCTGAATATCCGGACATCAGCATCTCCGATCTGAAGACCGCCATCGCCGAGAAGAAAGTCACTGTCATTGATGTCAATGGCTCGGACTCCTACAAGGCCGGCCACGTCCCTAGCGCCATCGACTTCGAAGCCAAGAGCGGCGAACTCGAGAAGGCTCTTCCTGCCGACAAGAACGCCCTCGTCGTGGCCTATTGCGGCGGCCCAAGCTGCAACGCCTACAAGGCTGCTGCCAAGAAGGCCACCGCCCTGGGTTACACCAACGTGAAGCACCTTTCCGCTGGTATCTCCGGCTGGAAGAAGGCTGGCGAAACCACCGAGAAGTAATTTTCGGATTGTAAATTTGCGCCGGGATGCTGGACTTTTCCACATCCCGGCGTTTTTTATGGCACCCACAGCCCAGGGGCGGCCGTTCCTGAAAGCCCCGCCAAACCACGATCTGATTCTCATGAAAAAGCTGTTCCTCCTTCTCAGCCTTGCCGCCTCCAGCGTGCTGAATGCCGCTGATTCCAAGCCCGTCACTTATGAAGGCAAGATCACCGGCGTGGTCTGTGCCTCCTGCAAATCCCACATCACGGCCGCCCTCACGCAGAAACTGTCAGACGTGGTCAGCGTGGACGTCAAGGCTGGCAGCACTCCGGACACCCAGAAACTCATTGTCGTGGCTAACAACCCAGGCATCACCAAAGAGAACGCTACCGAAGCCCTGGGCACCTACGCCAAGAACTACCAGATTCTGAGTCTGGAGAAGAAATAGGCCAGCTTGGCCTGACGCAGGTTTGCCTGCTCATGCATTTTTCTCAAAGGGGCGCCTGTGCGCCCCTTTGCTGTTTGAGGGAGAAGATGTAGCCGAAAGGGTCAGGGATAAAGGCCGCGTGTCTGTTTGGCCTCCCATACCCGTTTGATACCCAGGCTCATGGCGGCAAAGCGCATGGAAACCTGACGTTTCCGGTGAAACTGCAGCGTTTGTGTAAAGGCCTGTTCCAGGATGCGGAAGAGCTTGTCCAAAACTTCGCCTTCCCCCCAGAAGAAGCTTTGCAAATCCTGCACCCACTCAAAGTAGGAGACGATGACGCCACCGCTGTTGCACAGGATGTCGGGTATCACAAAGATCTCGGGCCGCTGATCGAGTATGGCATCCGCGTCCGGCGTGGTGGGACCGTTGGCACCCTCGGCGAGAATGCGGCACTGGATCCGGGCTGCATTTCCTCCCGTGATCTGGCGCTCCAGTGCGGCAGGCACCAGGATGTCACAGGCCAGGAGAAGAAGGTCTTCATTGCTCACGGGCTCGCTTTCCGGAAAGCCGACCACACTTTTGGTTTGCGCCACATACTGGTTGAGGGCGTTGAGGTCCAGCCCGGCCGGGTTGTGGATGCCACCGTAGGCGTCACTCACGGCAATCACCTTGACGCCTTGCTTGGCCAGGGACAGCGCCGCTACGGACCCGACATTGCCGTAGCCCTGAACCACCGCGGTGGCACCTTCTGCCCGGATGCCCAGCGTGTCCATCGCACGGGAGATGAGGTAGGCGACACCACGCCCGGTGGATTCCCGCCGCCCCAGCGACCCTCCCAGGCCCACGGGCTTGCCGGTGACCACACCAGGCACGCAGTGGCCCGTTTGGAGGGAATAGGTGTCCATCATCCAGGCCATCACCTGCTCGTTGGTGCCCATGTCAGGCGCGGGGATGTCCAGCTGAGGGCCGATGAAGGGAATGAGTTCCTGGGTATAGCGCCGGGTCAGCCGCTCCAACTCCCCGGGGGAAAGCTGGCGTGGATCACAGCAGACGCCGCCTTTCGCACCGCCATAGGGCAGGCCGGTGAGCGCACATTTCCAGCTCATCCACATGGCCAGTGCTGCCACCTCGCCCAGGGTCACATCCGGGTGATAACGGATGCCTCCTTTGGTCGGGCCCAGAGTCAGGTGATGCTGTACCCGGTGGCCGGTGAAAACAGTCGTGCTGCCATCGTCCCGGCGCACCGGGATGGATACTGTCAGGGAGCGGCGGGGCAGCTTCAGGCGGTCGCGGAGGGAGTCCGGGATTTCCAGGAAATCGGCCACCAGGTCAAACTGCTGGCAAGCCATCTGAAACACAGGGGAGTCGTAAACAGGTGTGCTCATGATGCTGCTATTAAAGGAATGTCATAGCTGTTTGCCAAGAGCTTAGATGCGTATCTTTGCACGCTTTTGGTTTGTCCGTGCCGGGTCGGAAAAATGTCGATTTCCGAGCCGCTGGCTCAGGGGTCAGCCAGGGTTTGGTTGCAGAGCCGCAGTGAAGGATGATTTCGCTGCGTAGGGCAATCGAACGGGTCCGTGCCGGAAGCTCGTGCCGAATTGCCTGCGCCATGCACATGTACAGCCTCATTTGGAGAAAGGACCGCTGGGTGCTTATCAACGACCAGACCGGGACCGTGGAGGACATCTACAGCCACCGTACGAAAGGAGAGGTCATTGCCTTGCTGGTGAAACGTTTCAGAAATGTCCACTGCCAGACTGCCGTCTATGATGCCTGCGGCAAACGGGAACACTTGCTATCCTTTCCACGGCAGCTCACCGCAGTCCCGCTTCATGCCCTGGATCGTGTGGCGAGGCTGGCCCATGTGCGGGTCCTGCCCCAAGGAGGCGGCTGTTTGCCATCTGGAGCAGCCAAAAGCTGAGAGGCGGAAACCCGAAGGTTGCGTGCTCTGCTTGTTAGGGCAGATTCAAAAAGCTCATGCAACAACGGCTTGCGTGTCGGTAAATCTTGTAGATGCTCCGCGCGGTATGAAAAACGTGATCAACGTGCTCCCGTTTGTGTTGATGCCGCTGATGAGCGGCGGGCTGCTGGCGCAACAAAGTCCCCAGCCCACTTACTATCCTGACGCACCGCCTGAGGTGGAACGGAGCGAACCGGACGGACCCTCTCTTGTGCGGGAGGTAAGTGCTTCCAAGGCGCGTGCAAAGGCCAAGTATGCGGTGTTTTTGGCGGACCCAAATCATGAAGCCCATGATCAGATCAACCTGGAGATCACCCGGGCGAGGAAGGCTGGAGACGCCGTGTTCACCAAGTCAAACTGGCCGGAGGTGATCTATGACCGCGTGTTCAGCAAGCACAAGGCCCGCTGGCAGCGGGAGGCGAGCATCCGTCCCCCAGCGTCTGGCAGTGATGCGCCTCCGGCTGCCCAACCCGAAGCGGTGATCAACTTTCCCAATTCCGTGGGCAACATCATTGTGGATGGGAATGTCTGGAAGGGAACCGTTCACCAATACAAGGAGGGCAAAATCAGTGTGACAACGGATGTCACGGCCTACCAGGTCAGGTGGATTTCCGTGGACCGTCTAAGTCCCGAGACCAAAGGCTGGTTAGGCCTGGGCACTGAGGCTGACCGGCAGGCCTTTTTAACGGCCGTCCAGCAGGCCAAGGAGGAAGAAATGGTGCGCGCCGAAGTCGAAAGGAAAATGATGGAGTTGCGGATCCGGGACCGCCACAACCGCGAGATGGAGGCGATCGCCCGTGAGCGGATGGCTCAGGAGGCTGCAGATCGTGCGGCTCTTTTGCAGATGGACAAAAAGAAATCCCGTGAGTCCCGGCGGTGAGAGCGCCGCTGCGCTGTCATCCGGCCCTGCCTTTGCCTTCGTTTAGAATCCCGTCACTCGCCGTGCGCCGGTGGTTTCCAGCCTGGACCGCGCAGGATGTAGCCGAGGCGTCGCCACCACGGCAGCGGGCTGCTGCGGACGTCGGCCACCATGTCTTTCCATTCGTGGAGGACGATGTTCACGGGGCCGCGGTTTTCGATCCTTTTGGTCAGGCCATAACGGACAGGCTCCTCCTTCAGCTCCTCCTGAAAGGTGCCAAACAGGCGGTCCCAGAGGATGAGGCACATGCCCATGTTCTTGTCGAGATAGCGTCCGTTGGACGCATGATGAACACGATGATGACTGGGAGTGACCAGGATGTACTCCAGCCAGCCGAGGGTGCGGATGCGCTCCGTATGGATGAGGCTGCCGTAAATCTGCGTGGCGGCATACATAAACAGGATGTCCAGGGGATCAAAGCCCAGCCAGGCAATGGGCAGGAAGTAAGCCGTGCGGTAAACCGGCTGGAAGACGGAGGAGCGGAAACCCGTGGTGAGGTTGAACTCTTCCGAGGAATGGTGGGTCACATGCACCGCCCAGAACAGGCGGCAGTGGTGGTCCACATAGTGCAGGGCGTAGTAAGCCAGGTCTTGCAGGAGAAACAGCAGCAGCCAGTAGAGCCAGCCTTGCTGCTCCCAGGTCATCACCCGGTGGTGCCAGGCCCAGGCCAGCAGAGGCAGCACCAGCACGGCCCGCAGCAGCAAGTCCAGGCTGCCGTTGAGCGCCGCCATGTAAACATTGGTCAGCGTTTCCCGCCAGGTGTAGGCACGCACATCGTGAAAATGCGTGACGAGGATCTCCAGGAGAATGGCTCCCAGAATCACCGGCACGCTCACGGCCAGCAGTAACTGTTCACGGAAAAGTTCCACGTCAGCTCAGGCAGCTTGCAAAGCAGGGCAGGGATCAGCCCTGGCGTGATTTCACGTATTCCACGATCTTGCTGTCATCTTCGCCCGCAGCCCAGACCACACGCAGGAAGTCAGCCGGGTGGATGTCGTGTTTGGAAAGGAAGGCACGGTCGCCGCCGCAGCAGTACATCGTGTCCGGATCCAGTTTGCCGTGCAGTTTGGCACGCGCCTTGGTGATGATGCGCGGCAGCCAGACGAAACCAGCGAGGTCGGCGGTCTTGGAGGGCAGGGAAGAGGACGGAACGGTCTCCGTGCTGGCCACGCCTTTCTGGATGGTCAGGAAGTAGTCGCGGCGTACACCAGCCACCAGCAGGGCCGTGATGGCGGTGGGGTCTTCGCCACCGGAGGTGACGTTGTCTTCCACAAAGTCAAAGAACTCCCGCTCGCGGCAGCCGATGGCTTTGAGGAAGTCCTGGTCTTCGTCGCTGAACCAGCTTTCAAAGTCCTTGTTGCCGTCATCGTACTCGTCCACACAGGCGTCGAACAGTTCCACGAAGTAGGAATCCCAGATGTAGTGCTTGGTCATGCCTGCAATGAATAGGTTGGCCGGGCGCGGTCGCAATCGCGATGTTGTGACCTTTGTTTGCCCGTTGCGGATTCCCAGGGAAATCTAGGCACGCCGCTGAAGCCGGAAGCTGGCCGCCGCGAGCAGGAACGTGCCGGCGATCATCAGGGTGCTGAGGGCATTGATCACCGGCAGGCTGCGGCTGGTCTTCATCATGCTGGCCACGCGCAAAGGCAGGGTGGTGGTACCGGGACCGGAGACAAAGAACGTGATGACATAGTCATCCATGGAAAGAGTGAAGGCCAGCAGGCCGCCTGCCAGGATGCCGGGGAGCAGCAGCGGCAGCAGCACCCGGCGTGTAGCCTGCCAGCGCGAGGCTCCCAGATCCCTTGCCGCATCAAGCAGGGAGAAATCAAAGTCCTGCAAGCGGGCCAGCACCACCATGGTCACATAACTGACGCTGAAAGTCACATGGGCGATCCAGATGGTCAAAAAGCCGGTCTGTACACCCGTGGCCACAAACAGTGCCAGGAGAGACATGCCCATCAGCAAGTCCGGCAGGGCCAGCGGCAGCGTGATCAGTGTTTGATGCAGCCTTTGCAGACCTGAGTTGAACTGGTGCAGAGCCCAGGCTGCCAGGGTGCCCAGGGCCATGGCCGTCAGACTGGAGGCGATGGCGATTTTGAATGTCAGCCACAGGGACGACCAAACCTCATCTGCCTCCCACAGTTTTTCATACCACTTCCAGGTGAAGCCCTCCCACTCGCCGCCAAAACGGGATTCATTGAACGAGTTCACCACCAGCACGACCAGCGGGGCGTGCAGGAAAAGAAGGACAAGAGCGGTGACCAGGCGGGCGGGCATGGATGCTGTATGTTGCGGGAACGGCCGCTGAGCGCAAGGAGGGAACGCCCGCATTCTCTGGCGGAAAGAAAAAGAGCCGGCTTCCTTGGGAAACCGGCTCTTGGGGAAAAACTAAACAATGCCGTTGCCGGGAAGGATCAGCCCTCCGTGGCGGACAGGTCCTTGTTGAAATACACCTTGATGTATTTCATGCCCTTGCTGTCGTCAAAGCCGCGTTCCAGCACCGGAATGTGTTCTGGCGACATGGTCGGGCGCACGTGGATTTCTACGCCTGTGTCCAGCTTCAGCACCGCATTGATGCGCTTCTTGGCCTTGGTGACATCTTTCTTGGAAATCTCAAAGGAGGTCTCCAGGGGCTGGCCCTGCTCCTCTTCCAGACGTGCACGATGCTCCTGGAATTTGGACTTGGCCTCCGGAGTCTTCAACACTTCCTCTTCGAACTCTTCCAGGTCGAATTTTTCGCGTCCTTCAAAGAACTCCAGCGCATCGCGGGCGGCGGTGCAGGTTTCCCAAGGCGGGGTGTCATCGGCCGGTTTTTCTTCGCCCAGGAACTCTACCGCCATCTTTGCATAGGCGTTGGTGAGAAAGGCTGCATCCGGCACGGCTTCGACGCCCAGGAAATCACGCACCCAGAAGCGGGAGTCCGTGCCGCTGCGGTCAAAGGTAAGCACGTAGTAGCCCTTCTTCTGCCAGTAGTCCACGATCAGGCAGCCCTTGTCGATCTTGTCCGGATTGATGCCTTGCTCGGTGGAAATCTGCAGGTCTCCATCGCGAGTGGTGATGCTAAGAAACGGCACCACGCTTTCGGATTTCAGGATGCAGATGCCCTGTACAAACTCGCCCTCGATCTGGATCTCCTTTACGTGAGCGACGCACAGGTCGCCGGATTTGATATTGGGGTGGTTGGACTTGGCATAGAGCCGCTTGGCGATTTCCACACCGCGCTCCAACAGGCCGTCTTCGGATTCGAAAATCGCCTTGGCGCAGTTGTTCATCTCGTGCTGGTCCAGCGAGGTGTGGTGCGTGAAACGGTGGGCCAGAAGGTTCTTGAACGGCTTCAGGAAAATCCCGGTCAGCGTGGGCTGATCCGCTTCGGAGATCTCGAACACTTCCTTGGAGGTCTGGAGGGGTTCTTCACGCTGGGGGTTGCCAACCTTGGCCAGAACGACGCGGGTGGCGGATGCTGTATTGAGACGTAGCTTGACGGACATGGGGGGGCGGAGAGTACTCGGGATTTGGCTTTCGGAAAGGAAATCGTGGTCACGATTTTCACAGCCCCGGGAGCGCCTTGGGGAAGATGGCGTAAGAATGCCCTCGGCTGGCCGTATCTTGCCCATGTCCCGCCCTGCCATCCGCCTGTTTGTCACCTCTCTGTTGATCGGAGCGGGGATGCAGGCTGATGCCTCTGAGAAGCCCGTCAGTTTCATTCATGAGGTGATGCCGCGTCTGCAAAAGGCGGGCTGTGCCGCAGGTAACTGCCACGCGAAACCCGAGGGGCAGAACAATTTCAAGCTGTCCGTTTTTGGTTACGATCCGCAGAACGACTACCATGAGATCGTGCGGGATGACCGGGGCCGGCGTGTGTTCCTCGCCGCGCCGGAAGAGAGCTTGCTGCTCAAAAAGGCCACCGGTGCCGTGCCTCATGAGGGCGGGTCCAAAATCCGCACAGACTCCGAGGCTTACCGCCTTTTGATCCAGTGGTTAAAGCAAGGCGCACCCTTTGCGCAGGCAGGGGAGAACACGCTGACCGGCGTATCCGTGGAGCCGCGTGAGCAAAGTTACAAAAAAGGCCAGAAGCAGCCGCTAAAGGTGACCGCCAGCTATTCCGACGGCCTGAAGAAGGATGTCACCGCACTCACTGAGTTTCTCTCGCAGGACAAAGAAATGGCCCAGGTGGACGAACATGGTCTGGTGGAGGTTGGCCAGACCAGTGGTGAGGGCGTAGTGCTGGTACGCTACATGGGCCATGTGGACGTGGTGCGCATCACCGTGCCAGCGGACAAAACGCTGCCGTCCGAGGAATATGCCCGCCTGCCGGTGAACAACGAGGTGGACCGTCTTGTGTATGCCCGGCACCAGAAACTGGGGCTGCTGCCTTCCGCAACCTGCACGGATGAGGAGTTCATGCGCCGTGCCTCGCTGGATGCCGTGGGAGTTTTGCCAACGGCGGACGAGGCCCGTCAGTTCCTGGCCGACAAGCGCCCGGACAAACGTGCGCGGTTCGTAGACCGCCTTCTCGAACACTCCAATTATGCCGATCACTGGGCCGTCAAGTGGGGCGATCTCATCCGTCCGAATCCCTCACGTGTGGGGGTGAAACCCGTCTATCTCCTGGACCAGTGGCTGCGTGACAGCTTCCGGCAGAACAAGCCTTACGACCAGATGGTGAAAGAGTTGCTCACGGCTGAGGGCAGCACCCATGAATACGGACCGGTGGCTGTTTTTCGCGACAAACGTGACCCTGTGGACAGCAGCGCTTTTGTCAGCCAGATCTTTCTTGGTGTGAGGCTGGACTGTGCCAAGTGCCACCATCACCCCAGCGAGAAGTGGACCCAGGAAGATTACTTTCAGCTCGCCGCTTTCTTTGGCCAGATGGCGCGCAAAGGCCAGGCCATCTCCGCCCCCATTTCGGGCGAGGCCGAGTACTGGTGGTATGGTGGCAAGGGCGATGTCCGCCACCCCATCACCGAAGCCGTCATGGTGCCCAAGCCGCCGGACGGACCGGAGATGCCTTATGTGGCGGGGCAAGACCCTCGTAACGGCCTTACGGACTGGATGGCGAGCAGCACCAATCCCTTCTTTGGCAAAGCCATCGTCAACCGTCTCTGGGCGGAGTTTCTGGGTCGTGGCATTGTCGATCCCGTGGACGATTTCCGTGTGTCCAACCCGCCTACCAATGAGGCCTTGCTGGACTGGCTGGCGCAGGACTTCATCGCCAGCGGTTATGATCTGAAGCACCTCATCCGCACGATCCTGAACTCGCGCACCTACCAGCTCAGTTCAGAACCCAATGAGCACAATCTGGCGGACACCAAAAACTTCGCCCGTGCGCAGAAGCGCCGCCTCAGTGCGGAAGTCCTGCTGGACGCTGTGAATGATGTCACCGGCCAGAGCGATACTTTCAGCGGTCTGCCGCCCAAGTCCCGCGCAGTGATGACCTGGAACCACAAGCTGGAAAGCACCTTCTTGGATGCATTCGGCCGCCCCAATGCCAGCCAGGAATGCCCGTGTGAGCGCGAACGCAAATCCAGCGTCATCCAGGCCCTGCATCTGATGAATTCCAACGATCTGCAGACCAAGCTGGGCAGCAGTGAAGGCCGCATCAGCAAGCTGGTCAAAAGCGACTTGCCGGAGCCAAAGCTGGTCACCGAAATCTATCTTGCCGCCTACAACCGGCTGCCTGATGCCACGGAACTGGAGACGTCTCTCAAATTCTTCACCACTCCTGGCATGACCCGCCAGACCGCAGCCGAAGACCTCGCCTGGGCGCTCATCAATTCCGCCGAGTTCGTGTTCAACCATTGAGCCCGCGTACTTTCTTGGGAACGGCGGGAAATGACCCGAGCCGTGAGGCGGGTTTGTGCGGCACCGGAGAGGATAGGACTGCTCTCTCAGCAGTCTGGCTAACCAAGGGTTGTACTTAAAAAGCCGCCTGCCACACGCTGGTGACAGACGGCTTCTGAAAACAAGAGACCGAAAACGGCTATTCCTTGATGTTCGGCGAGTTGCCCCCGGTAGTGGCCACTTTCACGTCATCAATCTGGATGCTGCCTTTGCCCATGGTCGGAGTGATGACGAGGGTGAACTTTTCGTCCGGGCCGTTGCGGGTGAAGCGCCATTTCAGGTCGCCCCAGCTGCCATCGGCCGGCACCTCGCGGATGTTGAAGGTGGAGCCTCCGCCCCGCCGCTGCATGGCGATGCGCAGACCGTTGCCTTTGTAACCTTCGCTGCGCATGCGCAGGGTAATCTCGCACTGGGTGTTTTTGCCCATGTCCAGCTCCTGGGTGATTTCGTCGCCGTAGCGTTCGGAGGCCTTTAGTTCCAGGACCTTGCTGCCTTCCTTGGAGGTGACGACTTTGCCGTCGCCCCGCCAGAACTGTTTGCCCTTTTCAAAATCGCCATTCTTAATTTCCAAAGCGTCAGCGCCATAGGCGGTTGCACTCAGAAGGAGGATCGGGAGGAGGTGGTATGCCTTCATGGGATTGATTAAACTGAATTGCCTGGTGATTTATTCAGAAAAAGACGTGTTAATCGAGATCAATTAATCAAACGGCTGAGTCCGGATCTCCTTGGTGTATGGATTTTGAGTTTTAATCCCCGCTTGCGACATGGGGGAGCTGCGGCGATGTCTGGGGCGTATCTTTTTTCCATGTTTTCTGCCCTCACCGACAAACTTGAAGACGCCTTCCGCAAACTGCGCGGCCTTGGCAAGATCAGCGAATCCAACATTGCCGATGCAATGCGGGAGATCCGGCTGGCCTTGCTGGAAGCAGACGTGGACTTCAAGGTCACCAAGGACCTGATGGAGGCGGTGAAGCAGCGCGCCCTGGGTGAGGAGGTCGTGAAGACGGTGACCCCGGGTCAGCAGATCGTGAAGATTTTCCACGACGAGCTGGTTAAAATTCTGGGCAGTGATGCGGCAGAACTGAGCCTTGAGCAGCCACAGCGCATCCTCATGGTGGGTCTCAACGGGGCAGGGAAGACCACCACCTCAGCCAAGCTGGCTTCTTGGTTAAAAAAGCAGGGCAAACGTCCGCTTCTGATCGCTCTCGACCTTTATCGCCCGGCTGCCGTCACCCAGTTGCAAGTGCTGGGGCAGCAGCTCAATGTGCCTGTTTGTGTGCCCGCCGTGGGTGAAACGGACGTGGTGCGGGCCACTCGCGCCGCCCTGGCCTGGCTGGAGCAGCAGGGCACCGGCATTGCCATCTTTGACACCGCAGGCCGTCAGGAAGTGGATGATGCGCTGCTGGCCGAACTGAAGAAGGTTCGGGATCTGGTGCAGCCGCAGGAAACCTTGCTGGTGGCCGATGCTGCCACCGGTCAGCAGGCGGTGAGCGTGGCCAAACGCTTCCATGAAACCGTGACCATCACCGGTCTGGTCATGACCAAGCTGGACGGTGATGCCCGTGGCGGTGCGCTGCTTTCCATGCGCCAGGTCACCGGCTGCCCAGTCAAGTTCATCGGCGTCGGTGAAAAGACGGACCAGCTTGAAGTCTTCCACCCGGACCGCATGGCTCAGCGCATCCTTGGCATGGGCGATGTGGTCAGCCTGGTGGAGAAAGCCGCGCAGGAGATCGATGAGAAGGAGGCGATGAACATGATGCGCCGCCTGGAGCAGAACAAATTCGACTTCAATGACTTCCTTGGCCAGCTGCGTTTTATGAAGAAGCTGGGGCCGCTAGAAGGCCTGCTGGGCATGATTCCCGGCATGAACAAGCTGAAAGGCATGCCTGGTGTGGATGACAAGCGCATGAAGCATGTGGAAGCCATCATCCTTTCCATGACGCCGAAGGAGCGTTCCAAGCCCGAGATCATCAACGGCAGCCGCCGCAAGCGTATCTCCAAGGGCTGCGGGCGCCCCGTGGTGGAGATCAACCAGCTGCTGAAGCAGTTTGAGATGATGCGCGGGCTCATGAAAAACAAGGGTGCCATGGCGCAGATGGCTGGCAGCCTTTTCGGAGGCGGCGGTGGTGGCGGAGCCATGGGCGGCCTTGGCAGTCTGCTTGGTGGCGGAGGTGGTGGTGGCATGCCGCAACTGCCGAAAGGGATGTTCCCCGGCGGCAAGATGCCGAAGATGGGCAAGTCCAACAAAGGTTTCCGCCTTGGCGGTTAGGCGGGTTGCCGAACCCGCTGTTTTCCGGGTTGGCTACTTGTCAAAAGGGCGAACCCTCAATCAGCAGGGCTGCCAAAACAGGCAGCCCTCTCATCTGTGATATCCATATTTGTTCTAACGAACAGTTTAGAATAAAAATATCAATATGTACAAATAATTAGTTGGCACATAGCGTATGGAGATTATTATCGTCTCCAATTACTATGATCCGTTCCTCTCTCCCGATTGCCCATCTGGCGGAGACTCCGGTCCGCCGCCCCACCCAGACACGAGTGTCCGGTTTTGATTTTGCCTTTCTCTTCGCCTCCGCTGCTTTCATCGTGGTCGGTTGCCTGTTCATGCTGGACCTCGCCTCCTCCCGCAGCTCCGGGCAGGAAAGCCAGGGCGTCCAGTGGTTCTCAGAGACTTCCGTCTGGCTGCCGGCTTTTGCCAAGGCCTGTGGGAAGTATGCACTGTGGCTCGCCTTCAGCGTGGTGAACTCGGCCTTGCTCACCTGCATCGTTCAGGGCCTGCGGATGACGGACCGCCGCCTTCGTTTCCTGAGCGTTCGTTACCTGAACAGCCTCAGCAAAAACAAGGCTCCTGTCCGCCGCACTCAGAACGTGCGCGGCAAGCGCGAGCATCTGCGCCGCGAAGCTTTGAAACAGCGTGAAGCCCAGGCTGCTGTTTATCTGCTGAGCCCGGTCTTCCAATAATCGCCTGCTGAACTAATGGAAGCAGCCTTGCCTCATCATTGAGGCTGCGAGTATCAGGGCCACTGTGCTCATCCGGTGATCCGACAGTGGGATGACCGGAGCGCCTAACAAGAGATGTAACGGGAGAGTTGGCAGCCTTAAAATTCACCGCGGAAGACGCAGCGAGCCGTCGGGGTCTCGTAAATCACGATCTCACACA
>DASWXG010000182.1:0-3485 GCA_036405615.1 Prosthecobacter sp.
CTGGCAAGTCTTATGAACAGATTACCAAAAACCCCACTGGCGCGTCTGCATGACATACAGGCCCAGCAGCAGGTTGCCGACAGCATGCATGAACACGCAGGCACCGAGGCTGCGGCTTTTCACCGCCAGGAGATACATCAGCGAACCCCACCCAAAAGCGCCACACCAGTCGGCCTCACTGTGGGCGACGGTGACCAGGAGGGTGACGATCCAGAAAGCCTTCCCGGAATGGCGGCCAAAAGGCACCTGCTGCCAGCCGGCATCCCCGGCCTGGACATAACGCATGAGAAAACCGCGCCAGAAGATCTCCTCCACCAGCGGCACCACCACGACCATGCGGACAAAGCGCATGCCCACGGCAGCCGCCTGCCAGACAGGCCAGGGCTGGATCACTCCCGGGTCAAACCCCTGGCTGCGATCCACCACGCCCAGCCACGAAAGCCAGGACGGCAACGCCAGCCCGGCAGCCGTGGCGTAGTTATAAAACCACGCCGGGGTGATCCAGACGGCGATGCCCACCGCCCCCAGCAGGCCGGCCAGCCCGAGATTTCGCCATGGCGCAAGCCGGTAGTGCCGGGAGAAAAACAGCAGCAGCAGACCGGTCAACACCGTCTGCAACGGATAGGCCCAATGCTCTGGGGCACGCTGGTACCAGGGCAGTTCGGGGTTCTCAATGCGGAACAGGCCCGGCAGCCCGTTCAGCAGCATGAAGGCCGCCAGTGGCAGCACATGCGCTGCGGTGGCAGATTCACGAAGTCGGGACCATGGGGCAGACATGAGAAAGGCAGACGCTGTCGCATCTGCCCTTCAGGTTGCAAGTCTGGCGTTTTCGCCGGGCGGTGAAACCCGGTGCCGGCAAGTTTACCGCCGCTTCTTCTTGCCACGGCCGTGGAGGATGGCGCGGGCCTTGTCCTCTTCATCCAGCACGGTGGTGTATTTGTAGCTGAAGCCTTCCAGCTTTTTGCGCTCGATCTTCTGGTTGATGAGACGCTCGATGCTGGCCACGTAAGGCAGTTCTTCAGCACTGAAGAGGGTGTAGGCATCGCCCTCTTTCTGCGCACGGCCGGTACGGCCGATGCGGTGCACATAGTCCTCGGAGTTTTCCGGCACCATGAAGTTGATGACGTGGGTCACGCCGCTGATGTCCAGGCCGCGAGCGGCGAGGTCGGTGGCGACAATGACTTCAAACTCGCCGTCGCGGAAGCCTTTAAGGGCTTTTTCACGCTCGCTCTGACGGATGTCGGAGTGCATGACGGCCACTTTGTATTCGCCGCCCTGCTTCAGCGCACCGTAGAGCTGGTCCGCCTGGGCCTTGGTGCGGGTGAAGATCATCAGACTTTCAAAGTGGGTCTTCTGAAGGATGCCCAGCAGCAGTTCTTCACGCTGGTCGCTGGCCACCGGGTACATGTAGTGGCTGACGGTCTCCGCAGGAGAGAAACGCACGCCGATCTCGATGCTGGTCGGCTCCTTGAGGGCAAAGTCCGCCAGCGTCTGGATCTGCGGCGGCATGGTGGCGGAGAAGAACAGGGTCTGGCGGGACTTGGGAGTGCGCTCCACGATGCGGCGCACGTCCGGCAGGAAGCCCATGTCCAGCATGCGGTCCACCTCGTCCAGGATCAGCACTTCCAGATCATCCAGCTTGGCGGTGCCATCCTGCATGAAATCCAGAAGACGGCCCGGGGTGGCGACCACGATGTCCACACCTTCCTGCAGGCCTCTGCGCTGCTTTTCATAACCGACACCCCCGTGCACCAGCAGCACGCGCAGGCCGGTGTGCTTGCCATATTTTTCAAACTGGGCCACCACCTGGGCAGCGAGCTCGCGGGTAGGCTCCAGGACGAGACAGCGGAATTTGCCAGGTGCGCCCAGACGGCTCAGGGTAGGCAGGGCGAAAGCGGCGGTCTTGCCGGTACCGGTCTGGGAAGCGCCGATGACGTCCTTGCCTTCCAGCACCACCGGGGCGGACAGGGCCTGGATCTGGGTGGGGGTTTCGTAACCGGACTCACGAATGCCTGCCAGCACAGCAGGGCTGAGACCCAGGGCCTCAAAAGCGGCCGGATACGGACCTTCCGGCACCGGAGGCGCGGGCGGCGGAGGCAGGAGTTCGAAATTCTGGCGAGGTTTGGCATCGCCTTCATCCCGCTCGCGGGCAGGGCGTTCGCCACGGCGGGGGCCGCGACCTTCGCCACGAGGGCCACGTTCTCCACGCTCTGGGCGTTCTCCACGCTCCGGACGGTCGCCGCGAGGCGCGCGTTCAGGCCGGTCTCCCCGTGGGGCACGCTCCGGGCGGTCTGCGCTTCCTTCTGGACGCTCACGGCGGGGACCACGGCCCTGGCCTTCTCCGCGAGGTCCGCGTTCGCGTTCGCGGTCACGACGCGGCTTGGCTTCGCCTTCCTTGTGAGACTCTTCAAACATCGGCTCGCCCGTCCGGCGCTCGCGCGGATGCATCTTGGCAGGGTGGTGAGGATCTGCCTTGGAGTGAGGCTTCGGTTTCTTTTCGCCCAGTCCGATGACTTTCTTGATGCCCGACTTCAGCCGGCTCAGCAGGGACGTTTTTTTCTTGGGCTCGGAATGTCTCGGTTCGCTCACAATCGTTTTGGTTAGGGAATCAGGCGATTCTATCGGTCACGATGCTGCACTATGCAAATGGAGAGGCCGCGCCCGCGCCCGCTTTGGCAGGCCAAAAGGGGGTAAAACCCCGCCGATGCCCTTTCCAGGCGGCTTGAAAGGGAGCCGCATATTGGAGAAAATTCGTTCCGGAGCCAGGTGAAGCGGCGTTTCAAGGCGTCCGGGTGCCTTGCCCAGAGGGATTTTGAAGGCGGTCCCGACGGCGATTTCACAGTCCGGACGGCATTTCTGCTTCACCCCTTCCCCATCCTCGCTAGGCTGGCCCAAATGTCCAAACGTCTCTTTCTGCTCGATGGCATGGCGCTGCTGTACCGTGCCCACTTTGCCTTCATCAAGAACCCCATCCGCACCAGTGACGGGCTGAACACCTCTGCCCTGTACGGCTTTGCCAACACCCTGCTGGACATCTTGAAAAACCAGCAGCCCACCCACCTGGCCGTGGTGCTGGACACCTCCGCCCCGACACCCAGGCACGAGATTTTCCCCGAGTACAAAGCGCAGCGCGAGGAGATGCCGGAAGATCTGGCTTTGGCCATCCCGCAGATCCACCGCCTGTGCGCCGCCATGAACATCCCGCTGCTGACCCGCGACGGGTATGAGGCGGACGACATCATCGGCATCCTGGCCAAGCGCTCCGAAGGCCAGGACTACGAAACCTACATGGTGACGCCGGACAAGGATTTCGGCCAGCTGGTGTCGGAAACGGTGAAGATCTACAAACCCGGCCGCCAGGGCAGCGATGTGGAAATCCTGGGTGTGAAGGAAGTGTGCGAACGCTGGGGCATCTCCACGCCGGACCAGGTGGTGGACATCCTTGCCCTCATGGGGGACGCGGTGGACAACATCCCGGGCATCCC
>DASWXG010000183.1:0-1778 GCA_036405615.1 Prosthecobacter sp.
CAACAGCATTCACGGCTGCGCCCGAAACGTCGCCAGCACCCGAGCCGCCGGTTTCTTTTGTGCCGGCAGCCAGTCCTCCGGCCTTTCCCTTTGCCGCGGCTTCTGCCTCGCCCCCGTCAGCGGCCTTTGGAGCAGAACCGCCTCCTTCCGCTCCGGCCCCCGCAGCTTTTGGGGCCGAGCCCCAGGCACCGGTTCAGGCTGCCGATTCCGCGTTTTCCCCCGCAGCAGGTTTTGAGCCCGTAGCGCCATTGGCGGAAGGATTTAGCAGTGCCCAGCTGCTGGGAACCCAGGCCGCCGATATGTTTGGCGGAGTGCCCCCGGCACCCTCGATTCCTGTCACCAATCCCTTCACAGGCAAGCTCGCGACTGCCGTGGTGGATGTGCTTGAGGAAAATGAACCTGTTTTCCCGGAACCTGCGGCCTTCGCCCCAACTCCTGAGCCCGAAAACAAACCTTCAGCCCCACCTCCTGTGTCCCTGTTCGGTTCCTCTGCCAACGCCCGTGCGGAAACGCCTTTCCCAAGTGCCACTGTGAGTGCGGCAGCCGCCGCTGCGGCCCCTCGCCCGGCCGGAGTCCCCGGGGTTTCCGCGCTTGGCATTCATTCCCACAACACCCATCCGGACCAGATCCTGCTTCGTGCTTTGCTGGCCACGGACGACCAGCTGACGCCCCAGCGTGTGGTGGAGATGGTGTGCTCCCTGCCCGGCATCGCTGCCTGCGTGTGCCTGCATGGCAGCCGCTCGCTTTCCCATGTGGGTGCCCACAAACCCCAGGCCCGGGAGTTCCAGAAACAGGCGACGGATCTGGCGCATCACCTGCGCACCCTGGCTCCGTTGATCGGCATCGAGGGTGCAGAGACATTCACCCTCACCTCTGGCGACCGTTTGATGACTTTCTGCTTCCCCGAGGGAGCCATCCTGGGGATTCTTCATGACGCAGAACCTTCCCTGGGTCTGCGGGACAAGATCACCTTGATCGCCCGTGAGCTTGCCCGGATGCTGGCCTAGCCCTCAGCATCTCCCTGCGTTTCATCATGCCTGCCATTCATCCCGAGCAAAAGACGGTCAGTTTCAAGATCGTCTATTGCGGCACTCCGCTCAGCGGGAAGACCGCAAATTTGCAGCAGATCCATGCCCGTCTGGATCCTCAGGGACGCAGCGACCTGGTGAGCCTTTCCACGGCCCAGGACCGCACTCTGTTCTTTGATTTTTTGAGTGTGGAGAGTGCCGCGCTGGAGGGGTATCGCACGGCTTTTCATCTCTATACGGTTCCTGGGCAGGTCACTTACAATGCCACTCACCAGCTGGTGTTGAGGCAGGCAGACGGCGTGGTTTTTGTGGCAGACAGCCAGATGGACCGCCAGCGGGAAAACCTGCAGGCCTTTCAAGCCCTGGAGGCCAACCTGCGGCTGAACGGCAGTTCTCTGGACCGGATTCCCCTGGTTCTTCAATACAACAAGAGGGACCTGCCGAATGCCGCGCCGGTGGAGTACCTGGAGTTCTTGCTTAACAACCGTCCGACGCCCTGGCTGAGTTTTGAGGCCGACGCGCGCGGCGGGCGGAACATTCTGGCCACTTTGAATGCCATTTCCCAGGCTGTGCTCGCCCAGTTCCACAGCCAGCAAAGGAAGACTGTTCCGGCTCTTGTCACCGCGTGAGGCGGTGCCAAGTTCTGTGACGGTGTTTCACAATTTCACTCCCGCCACTGACCGTACCGCTTTGACCTCCGCCCTGATCCATCCTGACGGCCGCCTTTCTGTTCTGCAAGGGGCGCTTCGT
>DASWXG010000184.1:0-18892 GCA_036405615.1 Prosthecobacter sp.
AGCGCTTTGACGGCTTTGAGAGAAAAGCCCTCGGTCTTGCCCATCACCACTACCTTGGCGGGTTCAGGCATGCGCTCGGCGAAGTCTCCGCGAAAGCGCAGGCATGCGGAGTGGATGTCAAAGCCGTTGCCGTTGAGCCGCCGGGCCACGTTGACCACGCCGTTCTCCAGCCCCCCGGGGGCCAGGGAGTCCAGCACATGCATGACACAGACGGAGGATTCGGCACTCATGACAGCAGGCAGATCGCTCAGTCGGCTACGGCCACAAGGCCGACGGAAGGAAGAATGCGCTGGCAGAGCTTGCGGCGCAGTTTGTGCGGCAGGGGAGTCAGCAGCCACTCGACACCGTCCACCAGGGCATTTGCCAGCGCGCCTTTCTGCGGCTTGCCAAAACGGAACACCCAGGTGGAGGAGAATCCGTGTTTTTTCAGCAGCTTGCGCATCTCGCGGTGCGTCCATTCCTGGAAGTGGAAGCATTCCAGCTTGTCCGTGAAGAAGGCGGAGATGTCGTGCGGGCCGGTGTAGCGGTGAGGCGTGTCAAAGACGTAGACGCCCCCGGGTTTCAAGACACGGCGGGCGATCTGGAAATGCGGGGCAATGTCATCCGGGTGCAGGTGCTCGAGGAACTGGTAGCTGAAACAGACGTCCACGGACTGGGCGGGCACATCCAGCGTGTAGCCATCATAGACCACGAGGTCAAGATTGGCGGGTGATTCCTCTGTGGCAGAGCGCTGGTCGGAGATGTCCACACCAATGGCCTTTTTCACCTTGGCTGCGGCAGCGGCGGCGAGGCGGCAGTCACCCGGAGCGAATTCGAGAAACACCGTCTCCGGTTTCAGAAACGGAGCCAAGAGGCGCATCTGGGAAGCCACCTTGCGGCGGCTGTCTTCCGGCGTGTCGCGACGGGTCAGACGGGGGTGGTCGGGGACGCGGTCAAACAGTTCACCATAAAGGGTGGCGAAAAGCGTGGTGCGCTCTTCGCGGGTGGACTTTCGCAGGCGTGCGGCCAGCTCGCGTTCGACCTCATAGTGGTGGCGCAGGCGTTCCGGGGAGCGTTGGGTTTCTGAAGCCATGGAGGTGAAGGGAGTTTAAGATCTGGCGGGGCAGAGATTCATGAACGTGCGTGTGGCCGCCGTCCAGGAATAGTGGTTTTCCACGTTGCTACGGGCCTGGGTGGCAATGGAGGTGGCGAGGGCTGGATCGTTTGCCAGACGGAGAATCTCGCGGGCAAAGTCTGAAGGTTCATCGGCCAGCAGAATGTCACTGTCATGGAGCACTGGCAGCCCTTCGGCACCGATGCGGGTGGAGATCACCGGCACGCCCATGGCCATGGCCTCATAGATTTTAATGCGCGTTCCACCGCCTGCGCGCAGCGGTACCACGATGGCGTGGCAGCTCTGCACGTGCGGACGAACGTCGTCCACGGTGCCGGTGACGATGACGTTGTCACTGGCCCGTTCGCGCAAGCTCGCCGGGGGATTGCGGCCGATGATCTTCAAACGGCAATCAGGGCGGGAAGCCAGAACCTGGGGGAAAATGTCATCCAGGAAATGCTGGCAGGCATCGATGTTCGGCATCCAGTCCATGGAGCCCAGGAAGCCTAACGTAAAGGGTGGCGCAGCAACCCTGTCTGGCGTGAAGTAGTTCACATCCACCCCGGTGGGTACATCTCCCAGAACGTTGGAGAGACCGTACAATTCCCGCGCCAGACGGGTATCGTCCGGGGACACGGTGATAACACCGGTGAACAGACGGGAGAGACGGTCTTCCCAGGCGTGCATGCGGCGGTATTGCAGATGCAGGTAGCGGCGCTTCAAAGCGGATTTTTCCGCCTCCGCCAGCCGCTTCCAGATCTGGGATTCGATGTTGTGCTGAAAGAGCACGGTGGGGCAGCGAAAGGGAATGCCGAGAAAATTCAGCGCCGGAGCCAGGAAATCGCAGATGACCAGATCATAGTCATTTTTCAGGGCAATGGCCTGCAAACGTGCTCTCAGTTTGCGCTCCTCATACCGCTGGACGGCATAGGGGCGGGAGGTCAGAACGGTGCTGCGGGCAAGGTCCACCCAGAAACGGGGCGAGGTCTTGGGCACCTGTTTGGAAGTGATCCAGATCTTCTCCCGGGCATAGGGATCGTTTTCTTCCGTCTGCGAAACCTGGGTTCCTTCCGGAAGAAGCGCCAGATAGGTGACATCATGCCCCCGGCTGATCTCGGTGAGCATGGCGTGGGTACGGCGTTTCCCCCCGGTGTCGAGGGGATGAAGCGGACCTGTTTTGACCCAAAGAATGCGCATTGCAATCCGCCCATAAAACAGTCCGCTGCATCTGTCACGTAGGAACCAAATGCATTCTGAATGGAAATCCGGTTGCCGAAAGACAGCCTGAGGGTAATCTACCGGCCCGCCCAAAAAGGCGACGCCGGGTTAGCTCAGTGGTAGAGCAGTTGATTTGTAATCATCAGGTCGTCGGTTCAAATCCGACACTCGGCTCCAGTTGAGGAAAAACCTCAGCCAAGCACGGCTTCCAGGGAGAGGCCAGGATCCAGCCCGTTTTGCGCGAGCCATTCGCGGTTGAAGAGCTTGGACTGGTATTTGTGGCCGGAATCGCAAAGGACGGTGACGATGGTCTGGCTGTGGCCCACTTCCTGGGCGTAGCGGACGGCTCCGCCGATGTTGATGCCGCTGCTGAGGCCGAGGAACAGGCCTTCCTCCTGCAGCAAATGATAGACGATGCTGAGGGCAGTCTGGTCGTCGATCCGGAAGGCTTTGTCCACGGCCAGACCTTCCACGTTCCGGGTTACGCGCCCCTGTCCGATGCCTTCGGCAAAGGAGTCGCCGTCATCAATGTCCGTGTGACCCTGGGTGAACCAGGACCACATGGCGGCCCCGTAGGGATCGGCGCAAACGGTGGTCAGCTTTTCATTCTGCTCCTTCAGATAAGATGCTGTGCCTGCCAGCGTGCCGCCGGTGCCGACTGCGGAGACAAAGGCGGTGACGGTGCCGCGTGTCTGTTTCCAGATCTCCGGGCCGGTGGTCAGGTAGTGGGCCTGGCGGTTGGCGGTGTTGTCGAACTGGTTGGCCCAGAACCAGCCGTTCTTCGCGGCGAGATCACGGGCGATGTGGTTGTAGTTTTTGGGGTCGCTGTAAGGTTTTGCAGGGACGGGAATGACCTCGGCCCCCAGGGCGCGCAGCAGCGATATTTTTTCCGGCGACTGGGTGTCGGGAATGATGATGACGGACTTGTATCCGCGTGCCTGGCCGATGACCGTCAATCCGATGCCGGTGTTGCCTGCGGTGCCTTCCACGATGGTGTCACCCGGCTTCAGGAGACCTTGTTTTTCCGCATCGGTGATGATGCCCAGGGCGGCACGGTCTTTGACGGAGCCACCGGGATTCATGAATTCCGCCTTGCCGAGGATTTCGCACCCGGTCATTTCAGACAGGCGGCGCAGCCGGATCAAAGGGGTGTTGCCGACATGGTGATCGACGCCGTGATAGGTGGGAGTGCTCATGGAAACCAGTGGGGGGATGTCCAGGACGGCCTCCGGAGTCCGGTGGGTGTCTCTGCGGGTGAAGACAGGAACGGTAACTGGCGCATGGACGGGCTGCCGTAGCGCGAAGAGACAGGCTAAGGTCTATGAAGCCCGTGTCAAAACGAAGTTCCTGCCCGGGCCGTCACGCAAGACAGTCTTCAAAATTCACTCCATGATATTTTATGATATGGAGTGCCGCCTGCCTGGCCGAAGGCTTTCAGGAAAGCCGCTCAAATGATGAACTCGCCGACGTCCTTTTTCTTCTTGGCGTTCTTGTCCAGGATCTGCAGGCCCTTCTCCTCGTAGATCACCAGCGAATTTGCCGGGACGCTGTGCATGAGGAAGACATTGGCCCCGATGGTACTGTTTTCACCAATGACCGTCTCGCCACCGAGGATGGTGGAGTTCGGGTAGATGGTGACGTTGTCCTCGACATTCGGGTGCCTTTTGGTCCCCTTGATGATGTGGCCGTTGTCATCTTTGGCAAAGCTGCGGGCACCCAGCGTGACGCCGTGATAAAGCTTCACATTGTTGCCGATGACGCAGGTTTCCCCAATGACGACGCCGGTGCCATGATCGATGAAAAAGTGGGTGCCGATGGAGGCCCCGGGGTGGATGTCAATGCCGGTCCGGGCATGGGCCCACTCCGTCATCATGCGCGGGATGATGGGCGCACCTTCGCGGTAGAGGCGGTGGGCCAGCCGCTGGATGGCAATGGCTTCGATGAAAGGAAAGGAGAGGATGACCTCCTCCTGCATCCGGACAGAGGGGTCGCCATCCAGCGCGGCTTCGACATCGTGTTTGAGCAGCTCGCGCACGGCGGGAATCGCGCGGACGAACTTCTTCATGATGGGCACAGTTTTGCCCGTGGGGCGGCGGGGATCGCCGATGCGTACGCTTTTGCGCACTTGCTCCTGCAGCCGGCGGATGACGGACAGCATGCGCTCCGCCGTGAGCTGGGCCAGCGTGCCGTCAAAGATCACGTCATCATCGTGAAAGCCGGGGAACAGGATTTGAAGAAGGTCTTCACAGATCTGGCTGACCGCCCCTTTGGAAGGCATGTTGTGGGCCTCATGGCCGTTGAAGCCGCCGAAGCGCTCGTAGGAAGCCAGGAGCGCGGGCAGGTGCCAGTCTGCCAGATCGAGAGTGGGATTGACCGATTTTGCCATCTTGGGCGGTTGTCAGGGTCAGGAGGCTTTCTGGTTCCACGGAGCCTTGGCGAGAAGCAGGCCCATGCCGCACCAGTCTGTGATGCCGGCGAAGACCAGACCTGCACCGACAAATGCGGAAATGCCAAGGAAGCCGGGATGGACGAACCAGCCCAGAGCCACCCCCGTGAGAACGAGGGAGCCGGCTCCGATGCGGACCTGGCGCTCCAGGCTGATCACGCTGACTTTCTCACGCTTCACCGGCAGGCCGGCGGCAACCCAGGCCAGTGTGCCGCCCTCGACGACCACGGAATTGGGGAAGCCGCTTTTGGCCAGCTGCTCGGCGGCCTTGGTGGCGCGCTGGCCGCTGCGGCAGAGGATGTAGATGGGTTTTTCGATGCTGAGTTTGTAGCTCTCGTGAAGGTCCTCGGGGCGGAGGTCGCCGAGCGGAATGTTCTTGGCACCCTCCACATGGACTTCGGCAAACTCGACCGGCGTGCGCACGTCGATGACATTTTGGGCGGGGCGTTCCTGAAGCAGCTGATGCAGGTCGGCAGCGGTGATGGTGGACATGGCGCTAGGGACGGGGAAGCTGGTGCAAGGCGGAGACGAGAGCATCCACTTCTGCGAAGGTGTTGTAAAAGGCGAGGGACGGCCTCACGGTCGTGTCCTGGCCAAAATGGCGTTGGGCTGGCAGTGCGCAGTGGTGACCTGCGCGGACGGCGATGCCCTGCCGGTCAAGATGACGGGCAATGGCATCATTGGCAATGCCCGGAATCACAAAAGACAGCACGCTGGCTTTCTGCGGGGCGGTACCCACCTGCCGGAGACCGGGAATTTCCGCCAGCGCATGGGTGGCATATTCTAACAAAGAATGCTCATAGGCGGCGATGGCGGGAATGCCAGTCTGGAAAAGGTAGTCAATGGCGGCAGCCAGACCCACCACTCCGGCGATGTCAGGCGTGCCCGCCTCGAATTTCTCAGGTGCAGGCCGGTAAAGAGTCTTCTCAAAAGTCACATCCTGGATCATGTGACCGCCGCCCTGCCAGGGGGGCATGCTGTCCAGCAGATGTTTCTTGCCATAGAGAGCCCCGATGCCCGTAGGGCCGAAGATTTTGTGACCGCTGAAGGCGTAGAAATCTGCGTCCAGTGCAGTGACATTGACCGGCAAATGCGGTGTGGACTGGGCTCCGTCCACCAGCACGACTGCTCCCACGGCATGCGCCAGCGGGATGATCTGCTCCACCGGCGTGACAGTCCCCAGCGCGTTGGAAACATGCGTAATACTGACGATCTTGGTGCGGGGGCTCAAAAGGCGGACCCATTCCTCCAGGATCAGGTCGCCCCGGTCGTCAATAGGGGCCACGCGGATGACTGCACCTGTCTGCCCGGCGAGGAGCTGCCAGGGGACGATGTTGGCGTGGTGCTCCAGCTGGGTGAGGAGGATTTCATCCCCTGTACGGACATTCTGGCGGCCATAGCTGTTGGCCACGAGGTTGATGGCCTCTGTGGTGCCGCGAACAAAAACAATTTCACGGGAATCTGCTGCGCCCAGGAACTGGCGGACCTTTTCGCGGCCGTTTTCAAACAGGCGTGTGGAGCGCTCTGCCAGCACGTGGGCGGCGCGGTGGATGTTGGAATTGTCCCGGCCGTAAAACTGGGCGGTGGCTTCCAAGACCGCCTGCGGTTTGTGAGTGGTGGCTGCGTTGTCGAGATAGATCAACGGGTGGCCGTTGACGCGCTGGTTCAGGGCAGGGAAGTCCTGGCGGATGCGTTCGATGTCCAGCAGGGAACCTGTGGATTGGGCGGCCTGGGGATGCCAGGAAGGAAGCTGGCGAAGGAAATAGAGATCAGGCTCTTCTTCCACCTGGATCCACGGTTTGGCGAACCCGGGGGCTGCGCTCCCCAATGCCTGTGCGGAAGCCGGTTGCTGCAGAAGACGCGCCGCCCCTTGCAGACGCGGTTCGCCGAACTCGTAAGAGCCTCCGTCGTTCAGATTGTGAGATCCTGTGACAGGGTAACCTCCCTGGCTGGAATCAGCCCCTGGCTCGGCCGCAACCACGGTGGGATGCACCGGAGTGCTGCTGGAGGTGGTGGGGAAGCCGCCGTTCAGCGAGATGTCACGGCCGGAACCGGAGGAGGATGTCCTCTTGTTTTCGGCGTTTTCCCCGGCTGCCGGAGGCAGATTTTGCGACAGTGACCGGGCGGGGAACAGTTCCCCGATGAGCTGCGTGATGAGCGCAGTGTCATTCCCAGAGGCGTCCACGCTGGCAAAGGGCGGGGAGAGATCAGGCCTTTGGATAGACATATTCGTGGTAGTTGGTCACAGAAACGTTTTCCAGCAGGGCAAGGGCGTCCTCGTCCAGGGCTGCGACCGAGAAGTAACGGGTCACAAGATGCGAGGCGATGGAATGCTCGTTGGTGCCCATGTAACGGACGGAAAGGCCCGGTTCGATTTCACCGGTGACACCGGCTTTCTGCAGACCGACCACACCGCGATGGTTTTCGCCCACGCGCAGGAGCAGGATGCTGGTGGTGCCGTCCTCGGCCAGCGGCAGCTTGTCGCTGGGGATGAGGGGAATGCCGCGCCAGGTGATGAAAGGAGAGCCGAAAAGGGTGACCGTAGGCGGAGGCACGCCGCGCCGGGTGGCCTCTCTGCCAAAGGCTGCGATGGCCTTGGGGTGGGCCAGGAAGTATGCGGGCTTTTTCCAAACGAGGGACAGCAGCTCATCCAGATCGTCTGGCGTAGGAGGGCCTTTGCGGGTGCGGATGCGCTGCTGGGGGGCAACGATGTTCAGCAGGCCGAAACGGGCGTGGGTCAGGATCTCGCGTTCTTCTTTTTCCTTCAGGGCCTCGACGGTGAGGCGCACCTGTTCCCGAAGCTGGTCAAAGCGATTGCTGTAGAGATCGGTAACCCGGGTGTGGGTTTGCAGCACGGTCTGGATGGTGCTGAGGTGATATTCCCTGGGCTCCTCTTCATAGTCCACAAAGGTGGATGGAAGCCGGGGCTCGTTTTCATCCACCGTCAGCAGATCAACCGTGGGGCCGGGGATGCGGGAGACGACGCGGTTGACGCGATAGACGCCGCCGTCCACGTCCACATAAGGAAGCAGTTTGAGCAGCCAGCGCGGGGAGATCTCATCCCACTGGGGCGGTGTGACGGTAGCGGTGGCCAGGTTGCGGGCAGCCTTTGCGTTGAGGGTTTGTCGGGAGACAGGAGTGTTGCTCATGGGAGGTTGATGTCTTGAAAATGCTTTCTGTTAGGAAAGCCGGGCGGGAGAGTGAAATGCCTGTCCGCAGCGGGAGGCCTGCTTTGGCCTGCTGCCATCTCGCGGGACGGCTGGGAAGCACAGGAAATGGGCTGCTTCAGCCCATGGGGCAGAGGGCTAGCCAACAAAGACGGGAGCGGGAGGGCTTCTGGCCCAGCAAGGCTGTCCTGACACCGCCCTCGCGATGCCTCCGGAGCAGCGATGAGACGGTCCGTTTGTCCATGGCTGCCTTGGCAGTGATCTCACGGAGCGGCAGGCCATCACCCAGCATCAGCAGGGCCCGCGCGCGGCGGCGAACATCAGCAAAGGCCCGTGGGCTGGCGCTGACCTGCTCCAGCAGTACACGTTGTTCGTCAGACAGGCTGACGGGGGCGGTGGCGGCGGGAATGAAAGAAGAAATCGTGTTCATGACCAGGTTCTCTGAAAGGAGGTTGGACTGGGCTGGAACCGCGGTTCATCCGGCCCATGCCAGATGCAGTTCCAAAGAGGGCGATGTCTTCCGTGTGTCGGATCAACAGGGCGTTTGCGCAGCCATGTTCGGGCGTGAGCACGGGCATGGCTGCCTGTAAGGTGATGTTTACCTTTTATTCCTACTTGTCTAGAAGGAATTTAAAACCGGTTTCGAACTATGGATCACTCCGCCCCCTCTTTTTCTTCTTCGTCATCTTCATCTCCGCCATAGCCGAGCACCTCCACGGTGATGATGGATGGCAGGGCCTCTTCAGTGCCACCCTCACGGTTCTGGGCTACGGTCTGTCCGCTGGCGGCGGCACTGGCCGCAGCGTTGCTGGTGCTGGCGGCGGTGATGCTGCCGAGGCTGGGTGCTGCGACGGTACTCGCGGCACCGGTGCTGAGGCCGCCCACGGAAATGTTGCCCGCATTCAGCACCTGGGCGGCAGCGATGTTGAGGTTCCCCGTGGCGCGGATGCCGGCGTCGCCTGCATCGATGGTGCCTTCGGGGGCGATCAGATCCACGCTGCCAGGAGGCACCCCTTTGACAGAAGCCAGAACCCCGATGCCACCGCCTGTGGCCAGACCGGCAAGGTCGGTGGCCACGTCCGCGCTCTGCGGGTCAATGATGACACGTGTGGGCGGAGCTGCCTGTACGGTCTTTGAGGAGGAGCCGGCGGCGATGTCACCCGTGCTGGACCAGATGATCTGGTTGCCGCCCCGGAGCGTGAAGATGCGGGAGATGCCCAGATTGACGCTGCCGTGGGTGAAGATGCTGATGTTACCGCCCGCGTCGGTGATGATGCCGGGCGGGGTCAGCGGTGCGCCGATGAGGTTGGCCGCCAGGGCCAGGTTACCGCCCGGGGCAAAGAGCGTGATGTTGCCGCCGTTGCGGGTGCGGATGTCACGCGCCTGGGTGCGGATGTCACCGCTCCAGGTGTTGCCCGGGAACAGAAGAGCGATGGCGGCCTTGCCTTCGTCATAGTTGCCAAAACCGTCGCTGTCCGGGTTGTTATGATCGCGGCCGGCATCGCGCAGCACCAGGAAGAAGACTTCCAGGGCCAGGCGTTTTTGCTCCTCTTCTGGAAGCTGGGCAAAGGTGGCCTGGGTGATGGGGCTGGCGGGGTTGGGAGAGACGGCTTTGAGATAGTCGCCGCCCTTGGGCCCCATGACATACTTGGTGATGAAAGCCGCGAAGCCCAGGCGGCTGTCAGAGAGGCCGGTGGCGGCCCCGATGCCTGCCCCGGCGACGATGTTGGCTCCGTCAAAGGGCAGATAGGGATTGCGCACATTGCCGATGCTGGTGAGGCCAGCACCGGTGCCGTTGGCATAGTTCGGGCCGCTGCCGAGGTCCAGGTCGCCGCCTGCCAGCACCTGCAGCGTGCCGGGGCCGCTGATCTGGATGTCACCCGCCAGGGGACCGCTCCCGAGACCGGAGAGAGTCTGCACCGTGACATTGCCACCCGTGTTGGCCGTGGTGCGCAGGGTCGTGTTGGCATTGTAGGGGATGATGTCCCGGCCCGCGGCCACCAGGCTGACATCGGAAGAAGCCACGTTTTGCAGATAAAGCGACACGTCCACGATGTCCTGCGAAGCGATGATGCGGGAGGCTTTGGGGGAGAATAAAGTCACGCCCGAAATGTCCCCGCCCTGGGCATAGATGCGCAGCGGGCTGGTATCGCCCCGGTGAAGGATGCCCGGTGCATGCAAGGCCTGCTTGGTTTCCAGCACGGACTGGGCCCCCAGCGTGCCGCCAGACTCCCGGAAGAGCTTGTCCACGAGTTCCAGGAAGTTGGCGCGTGTGATGCTCGCCTGCGTGGTGCCGACGAGGTTTTGATACGCAAACGGCGTGGCGATGCCGGGGATGGCATTCGGGTTCGCATCGGACACCTTGATGGTGGAAGCGCCCCAGGCTGTGAAAGTGGAGCCCACGGAAGGGGAGATGAGGCCGAGAGGATTCAGGCCGTTGAGACTGCCGCTGGTCAGCAGCTCCAGCGTGCCTTTGGGGGCGGGTGAAAGGGTCAGGTTGCCCGCCACATTGATGTCTCCGCTGTAGGCCGTGGCTTTGAATGTCCCCGGCATGAGGCCGAAAGTCGTGTTGAACGGAGCCACGTTGTTTTCCGCCAGCCGCAGCCAGGGCTGCGCGGTGGAAGAGGAGATGACGGAGAGCACCTGCTGGGTGCTGGACCAGATCTGCAGCATGGGCAGGAACACATTGTTCAGCATGGCCCCCTGGCGCAGGGTGACATCGCCACCGAGCGAGGAAACATTCACGCCGCTGTCGGCGGCATACGTCGAAAAGTAGGTCTTGTTCCAGTAGCTGTTGTTCACCCCCTGCGGCATGAGGAATGCGTTCGCCACCGGGCCCAGGAGAACATCGCCGCGGGCGCTCACATCAAATTCACCCTTGCCGAGGAAGAGTGTGGTGGGCATCCAGGTGGAGGGATCCAGCACGGCATTGGCTCCGGTGAGGGCGTTGATGACACCCGGAGAACGGCTGGCATTGGTGGTGATGGTGTTGCCCGCGCTCAGAGTGCCCCGTCCGCGCTCGACATAGTAGGTGCCGCCATCAATGTTGTTGCCCGCGCGGACGTTCACGTCCCCGCCACCCAGTTCGACCAGTTTGGCGGCATCGGGCACGCCTTTGGGCAGGCGGCCGTTGGTCGCTGCCACGGCATCGAGGTTGGTCACATTGCGTCCGGCATCCACCTGGACGTGTCCCCCGCCCAGGGTCCCGACACCCTGGAAGAAGTTGCTGAAGTCCACCCACCAGGTTGTGGAGGCTGCGGCGACACCGAAGCCGGTGCGGCCGAACTCGCCCGTGGCGGAATCCACATAACCGCGACGGTAGAGCCAGTTGTTAGGCAGCTGCCGTGAAGCGCTGGCTCCAGTCCTTTCAATGTCAGCACCGGCCGAGATGGAGAGGTTGCCCCCGGCCATGGTGTAGAAGACGGGATAGTTCTGCTGCGCAGCACCCAGAGAGCCAGTGCCGCCCGTCTGGCTCAGGGTGGGCGTTTCAAACGTGCCGCCCAGATTGGCGTCCGCCACGCGGGTTCCAGCCGTATAAACCGTGGCAAACTGGTTTTGAAGCTGCACGCTGCGGGCGGCATGGATGTCAATGTCACCGCTGCCGGTGCGGATGACCTGATACAGCCCGCGACCTCCATTGGTGAGCGTTGCCCCGATGAGCGTGCTCGTGAGGGCATTGTTGCCTCCCTGCACATACATGGTGCCGCCGTCCTTGCCGAGCTGGAAAGAGCCGCTGTTGTCAGCCATCTGGTCGAGGCTGCGAACCTGGCGGAAATCCGCCGCAGCGAAATCCGCACCTGCGACGAGCCGGTAACTCCAGCTTTGGGCATTCACCGGAAGCTGACTGTTTTGAACGGTGGGCCGCGCAAGCCACAGCCAGGTGGCATCGGTATTGGGAAGGGTTGGGGCGAAACCGTCGCTGAGGGCGTTGAAGAACTTCAGGTTACCCGCCGCGCGCAGGGTGAGCACACCTGCGGCTGACTTGGCCCCGTAACGGAAAGAGGAAAGGTCCCAGTCGCTGGTGGTGTCGGAGTTTGCGGCCCCCAGGGTCAGATCGCCTGTGGTGTTGATGATCTCGGCACCCGGAGCCAGCACCAGAGCATCAGCCAGAGATGCATTGTTGGAAAGCAGGCGTGAGGTGATGGCATTGAAGTTGGCGCTGGCGCTCCCGGCTGCACCGAGGAAGGCCTGCGCGTCCTGGTGAATGGCTGCCTGAACGGTGCTTGTGATCTGGCCGCCTGAGGCGGTGAGGTCGTAGATGCGGTAGCCTTCAACCACGATGCTGGAGGCGTCCACGATGGTGCCATTGACGGCTTTCACCAGGATGTCGTCATGGCTGAGGGTCTGAGGGGCACGGATGTGCAGCTTGCCGCTGAACTGCCCGCGCGAGGCGCTGCTGCCGGAGACAAACTCACCACCCGCGACTTTGGCCGCCACCGAGAGGTCGAGCGTGGAACCGGTCTGAATGTCCACGCTGCCAGTTCCGGCAATGCCGTTGCGCTGGGTGCCGGACTCCAGGGTGATGCTGCCTCCCTTGCCTGCGCTGTCAAACTTTTGCCCTGCCACGGTGAGGACGGAACCGGAGGCGAGTGTGAGGTCTCCGTGAGCCTGAAGCTGAATGCTTCCGCCAGTCTGGCCGGACGCGTTGACCGTGCCGGTGACGGTGATGGATCCCTGGTCGGCAGAAAGCCGGAAGCTTTTGGTCTGCGCGGTGCCGTCCACCAGGACGTCACCTGTGCGGATGCGGAACTCACGGGCTTCAAAGAACCCGGCGCCGTTCAGGCTGGCGTTGAGAGCCTGGGTGCTGGTGAGTGTCCCTGCATCCAGACTGAAGCTGCCGCTGCGAGTGCCTGTGCTGCTGCCTTGGCCAAGCAAGCTGCCGTTGTTGATAAAGGCCCCTTCGGAGGCACCTACGACGAGTGCGCCGCCATTGCCTCCGCCTGCTTGCGCGGCGACATTGATCACCGCTCCGCTTTGGAAGATAACATTGCCATGGGCCGAAGAGACCTGAATGGCACCTGCGTCTGTATAGCGGGTGACATCATAGAATTTCTGGGCGGTGCCGCCCGCTTCCAGGCGGCTGTTGATGGTGACATCTCCTGCGGTGGCGTGGAGATTGAGAAGGCCGCTGGCGGCGACGATACGGGTATTGGCCTGCACAGTTGCTCCTTGCAAAGTGAGGGTGGCGCCAAGGCCGCCAACAACCTTGTCTGGTCCTGCACCTGTGGCTTGCAGCAGCAGCGTTCCATCTGAGTAGAGGCCGTGTTTTGCCGCCTGGCTGCCGGTGATGATACCGGTGTTCACGGTGAGGTCACCCTGGCTGCTGAATGCGCCGGTGCCCTGGGCAAGAACGCCGCAGCTGGCCTGGAGGCCGACATTGGCAAACTGGCTGACCCTCAAAGTGTTGGCCCCGAGGATCACGGATTCCGCTTTGAATGTGATGTTGCCCGTGGCCGGAACCGCAGCGCCCGTGCCTGCGGCGTTGGCGCGGTTTTCGAGAATCATTTGTTTGGCCAACAGGCTCACGTTGCCGCCTGCCTGGTTGAATCCACGAATTTCACCCGCGCTGAGAGACAGGCTCTCGGTGGTGGCAAGCCCGAGCTGGCCCGTTCCATACAGGTCCAGGGAGCTGTAGCTGAGGATCTTCAGGTTGTCGGCAGACTGCAGGTGTGAAAGCAAGGAGCCGCCGAGGACGAGGCCGGCATCCGGCTGAAGACTGCCAGCGTTGTCGAGCTGGATGCTGACGCGTCCGCTGCTGATGCTGTACGTTTCGGCGGAAAGCTCCGCTGCGGTGCTGAGAGAAGCAGTTGAGGTAGTGTCGAGGGTGATGCTGCCGCCGGTCAGTCTGGCACCTGCCGAAAGGGTGAGGGACGGGCCCGCGCCCTGAGAGGTGCCGGTGCGTACCACTTCTGCTTTTTGTTTGGCAGAAACCCGGACCAGGGAGCCATTGCCCTGCAGGTTGAGCGTTTCGGCTTCGCCTTGTGAAGGGCCTGTGGAACGGATCTCAGAATCTTCCTCCAGCAGCAGGCTGCCGTTGGTGGCGAGGATTACATCGGGTCCGGTCAGAGGGCTCCCGGCATTGTCCAGGGTGATGCCGCTGCTCTCCACCACGACTCCTGCATGGGTGCGGCGGCCGCCGATGAGCAGGCTTTCTGCTCCCCATCCGCTCAAGGTGGAGGCGTTCAGTTCAATGACCCCGGGTGTGCCGGAGCCGGAGGCGTTGCCGGTGATGAGGAAGGCGAGCGGAGAGCTGATGTCCACACGGGCTCCTTTGCCAGCGGCGGCATTGCCGGTGACGGCGAGGGCCTTGGTGAGCACATCACCCTGAAGGCTCATGCCCTGGCTGGCATGGAAAGCAACATAGCCTGAATCCTTCGGCAGTTCCGGCAAAGCGACATTGAGATCTTTGGCACGCTGGCTGAGGAAAGCATTGGCGGAGAACTTCTGAAACTCCGAACGGGCGTTGATGACTCCCTGTCCGACCACTTCAAAGCGCGAAGCCAGTGTCGGCAACGTACGGGAGCCATTGAGGTCGTTGTACATGTAGCCGGAAACCAGGCTGACATTTCCCGGCAGTTCCTGGCTGCCGACAGCGGCTTCGCCTTTTGGAGTGACCAGCACGGCTCCAGGCAGCAAGGCGTAGCGGGCGGGCAGCAGTGTGTAGAAACCGGCGGCCAGATTCTTGCTGCCGGCGAGGTAGATGCGGTCCCCCACCTGGAGACCGTCATTGACATAGCCTGCACCCGCCGCGCGGATCAGGTTTGTGGAGCTGTTGAGGGAATTGTATGCCCCGTAGGGGGCGTAGCTGGCCGCATAGTCTGGAAGGATGGCGTAGCTGCCATTCTTTTCCAGAATGTCGGCTGAGCCACCGTTGCCCCGCACCCAGCGGTAGGCGAAGAGATCTCCTCCACCCCGCAGGTCAACCGTGGCGCCCTGGCTGTGGGTGACGTTGGTCCCGGAGATGTTGATGATCTTTTTCGGCAGGCCGCCCGCGGTGATGTCCACACCACGCGGATCGATCCAGGTGTTGCCATCCAGGCTGACACCATAAGGGATGACAATTCCTTTGCCGGTATAAGGATCCACGGCGGATACGGAGGTGATGCTGCCACTGCCCAGGGTCAGCCGCTTGGTTACGGGGAAAGGCAGGGTTGTGCCGGTGAGCAGTTCGCGGGGGGCGGTGCCCGTGCCGTCCCAGCCCAGGTTGATGGTGCCGATGGGAGAGACGAGCACGCCGTTTTGGGCAATGTCAGAAGCGTAGAAGCTCAACGTTCCGCCCGCTGAAAGGGGCAGGCTGCGACGGCCTGCTTTTTCAATGGTGATGGAGCCGGTCTTGGTGACTCCGCCTTCGTCATAGTCATAGGCCACCGTGGTGAACTCGGATGCGCTGGGCGTGTAGATCTGCCCGGCGCGAAGGGTGAGATGGCCTGCAATGGTGAAGATGCCGCTGCCGACAATGTCACCCTGATCAGCCACCAGCGTGGCCTGTCCGATGTTTTGCAGAGCCAGTGTGCCGATTTCCAGATGCTTGGCGGTCACCGTCAGCTTGCCGGTCCCATGGGAAGGGGCGACGTTGCTGAACGGCAGCTGAGCCAGTTTGTCCTCAGGCCGGACCGGAGGCTGGAAGTGAGTGCCGAGCGCCACGGAAGAAGCGCTCAGGTTCACATTGCCGTTGGCAAACAGCAGGCCGCCATTGGCCACATGCAGGAAACCACGGGCGCTCAAAGTGGTGTTGCCGGAAAACTCCACCACGCCGCCCAGAGTGAGCGAGTCCATGCCGCTTTCGGTGAAACGGTCAGCGGCAAAGTAACCGCGGCCGATGAGCGCATTGCCATCCACATCCTTGAGGGCCTTGCCGAGGGCGGAGGCATCCTGAGGGAAGGCGGCGGACAGGGTGTTGCCGCTTTGCCTAACAACAAGGTTGGTGTCGAGAGCGGGCGGGATCACATCCGGAAGGTAAAAGCGGCCGGAGGAGAGGGTGAGGCTGCCGCCCTGGGCGGTGCTGCCGCCTGCAGACCCTTTCAGAGTGGCATCGGTCGCCAGCATCTGGCCGCCTGCCAGGATGATGCTGCCGCCATTGCTGTCCACCTGCACCGGCCAGGTGGAGAGGCTGTAGAGCTGGCCGGAGGAAACGGTGTTGCCCGGTGCCTGATAGAGGACATTGGGATTGGTCAGCGTGGGGTGGAGATCCAGAATGCCCGTGGCACCGGAGACATCCAGAACGGCACCGGAAGCTGCCGCGATGTTGCCCGCGAGCGAGATGAGCCCGCCCGCAAGCACGGAGCCCACACGGCGTCCGTAGGGATCGGGCAAGAGGAGGCGTTTGCCCGCCGCAGACAGGCGTGCCTGGGAACCGATGAAAACGGTGGTCAATGCCTGGGTTTGGTCACCATACAAAAGCGGGAAGGAGTCGTCAGCGCCTTTGATGTCAATGCGGCCGCCGGGAGTTTCAATGGTTCCCAGCACGGCGATGGCCTGGCCGTGCAGTCCGACCTGGCCATACGCATCGGTGCAAATGGCGGCACCGGCGCTCATGACGATTTCACCCCGGACCTTCAGTCCGTCGAGGCCTCTGACGCCCGGGGCGGCGAGTTCGAGATTGGCGACCGGGCGCACCCCTTCAGGTGCGCGGAGGACACGGGTTTCCAACTGGGTGCTGTTGGCAACCACCCAGGTGTCTGCCACAGGTGCGATGGTGGTGCCCGGGGCGATGTAAACGGCAGGCAGGAACTGGCCTGCTGTGGACGTGGCCATGCCCAGACCGGTGAGCTTGTAGTCGCTGAAGCCGCCTTTGGTGAAGAAATCCGGCTGGAGCAAAAGTGTGTCGGCATGCAAAGCGGTGCCACCGACCTGGATCAGCGGGGCCTGGATGGCGAGGGTGCCGCCATGGGAACCGCCGGTGTAGCCCAGCAAGGTGGAGCCCAGGCTGAGTTTGCCACCCAGGACATAACCCAGGGAGGGGTCCTGACCCGCTTTGATGTGGATGCCACCGGCATCGCCATAGTGAATCTGGTTGCCTGCCTCCACCAGAATGCCTCCGGACACATCCAGGACACTGCCGGTTTGCAGGTTGGCCGTGTAAGCGGTGATGTTGATGTCACCCCCGGTCAGTGCGTATTCCGGACGGAGGGGACTGCCGACATACAGGCGGTCATCCGTCAGCGTGCCCGCCGTGGTGATTTTGGCCGATGCGCCGATGTTGAGGATGCCGCGGCCTGCGGTAGGCAGCGGTTCGATGGGAAGCGGATTCCGCTGGATCGCCAGCGCCACGGAGGGCGAGATGTTCAGAGCCTTGAGATCAATCGTTCCGCCGGGAGCGCTGAGAGTGCCGAGGATGTCCAGATTGGCGGCGCTGAGGGTGATGCTGCCATGCACGGTCGCGTTTAGTGCAGAGCCGACAGGCACTACGATCCGGCCGTCGTTGTTCTCCACGGTGATCTTGCCGAAGCCGCCCTGGGCCAGGCTGTCGGGAGAGAGATGGACATTCGCCAGCCGGTCAGCACGGAGGGCGAGGGGATTGCCGCTGGCATCCAGGGCAAAGGCATTGGCAGGCGCTTGGGTGATGCCGGACTGGAAGGTCACGGTCGGAGGTGTGGGTGAATAGACCGGATAGACAGAAGTGAGCATTTCCTGGGCTTCGAACTTCAGAGTGAACTCTCCCGTCTTGGGCGCCTGCAGCCGCTGCGTGGGGCCGGCCACAGTGCGGCTGATGAAACTGCCGTCCAGAGCGACTGCTGCCGAGGTGATCTTGATCTTGCCGCCATCACCGCTGAAGACATAACCGGAAGCATCGTACGGACCTTTCGGTGTGATGGGGTTGCCAAAGACGTCGCGTGTCGCCCATTTCAGGCTCGTCTGATTCGTGGTGCCTGAGTAGATGCCGGAGTACACGAGATTCGGGGTCGCATCTGCGATGTCGTAGATATGCCCGTTGGAGATCAGTTTGGTGGTTTTGACCGTGCCACCGGTGTAGTTGATCCAGCCCGCCGAGGTGTCAATTTTGGAGCCGGTCTGCATCACCACGGAGCCGCCTGCATTGAGGTCCACAGAACCGCCCGCGATGGTCAGTTCCCCCACTCCGCGCTGGATGATGTTTACATAGCCGGAGAGGTCTGCCAGAGGAGTGCCCACCCAGGCTTTGCCGTTGTAGACGCCTTTGTTGCGGATGTCGATGGTGATGGTTTGTCCGCGCAGTGCTCCAAAACGCTGGAGGGGGGAATCTGCAAACTCCGCCGCACGCAGGTCCAGGGTGATGAAATTCTGGGAGACGGGCACCGACACGTCTGTGGAGCCGGCCACGTTGATGGTGGCATTGGTATCGAGATAAATCTGGCCGCCGTTGTGGACGAAGTAGCTTTGTGGGAGCGCCCCGCTGACATAGTCCCAGAGACCGGCGTCCACTTTCACCTGGGCATTGGGTGCCAGGAGGATGGAGTCTTTGCCGAAGTGAATGGCACGGCCGTTGATGTTGACCTGGGATTTCAACGCCAGTTCGGTACCGATGACCTTGTCAGTGCTGGCCCATTCCGGGAGGATCTGGGTGACGCTGTTCTGGCCAAGCCTGACGGTGCCGGTGTTCTTGTAGAGAAAGGCCGGGTTGTTTGGAAACAGCACCGGATCGTAAGCCGTGTTGCTGACTGCTCCGTAGCTGGCCAGCAGGTCCACGCGGCCGTTCAGGGCCACAGATGTGGAATTGTTGATGACCCCGTTCTGCTCCACGGTTTTCCCGGTCATGGTGATGCTGGCGCGGGGAGAGTCGATGATGCCCTCGTTTTTGACAGTGCCTGCATACTCAGGGACGGCAGACAGCGGATCCACCACGGCACCGACAAAGGCGTCCAGGCCGCGAAGGCTGGGGTCGTTGCTGTTATGGGCGACAAAACCGACCTGCAAGCCTGCGGCCAGGATGGTCTGGCCATCCGGTGTGGAGATGGTGCCTTTGTTGGTGACATTGGCTCCAACGAGCAC
>DASWXG010000185.1:0-3647 GCA_036405615.1 Prosthecobacter sp.
CGCCGACCTGGGCCGGGAGCGTCTGGGCGATGAGCAGGGCGGCGACGAGCGGGTAGAACGCTTTCATGGGCATGGTGGGCGGCGGTTCAGAGGAGAATACGTGACTATGACGTCCTGGGGCAACCTTTTGTTCGACGCTCCAAATCTCCCGCGTATCCCTTTTCCCCTATCCACCATGCCCAACGGACCCTTTTCCACCAAGCTTTTCGAACTCGCCAAGCAGTATATTCCCGGCGGCGTGAACTCGCCCGTGCGCGCCTTTCGCAATGTCGGCGGCGATCCTTTTTTTGTGAAGCGCGCCCGTGGCAGCCGCATCTGGGACGTGGATGACCGGGACATGATCGACTACGTGGGCACCTGGGGTCCGGCCATCCTGGGTCATGCCCCCCGGCCTGTGATCGAGGCCATCCACATTGCCGCCAAGGAGGGCGTCAGCTTCGGCATTCCGAACATGTATGAGGTCGAGATGGCCCGCACCATCTGTGAATGGGTGCCCAGTGTTCAAAAGGTGCGCATGGTGAACAGCGGCACGGAGGCCACCATGTCTGCCATCCGTCTGGCGCGTGGCTTTACCGGACGCTCGCGCATTGTGAAATTTGATGGTTGTTATCATGGCCATGCGGACAGCCTGCTTGTGGCCGCCGGCAGCGGCGCCCTGACCCACGGTCATCCGGACAGCGCCGGCGTGCCTGCCGCCTTTGCCGAGCTGACCAGCGTGCTGCCCTTCAATGACGAGGCCGCCCTGGAGGAGCTGTTTCAAAAGCGGGGGGAGGAGATCGCCTGCATCATCGTGGAGCCCTATCCGGCCAATGCAGGCCTCATCCTGCCGAAGCCCGGCTTCCTGCAAAAGCTGCGGGACATCACCACCAAGCACGGCGCGCTGCTGATCTTTGACGAGGTCATGACCGGTTTCCGTCTGGCCAAAGGCGGCGTGCAGGAGCTGGAAGGCATCCCCCCCGACCTCACCTGCCTGGGCAAGGTCATCGGCGGCGGCCTGCCTGTAGGCGCCTTCGGTGGTCGTGCCGACATCATGGACCATCTTGCCCCCCTGGGTCCGGTTTATCAGGCTGGAACCCTGAGCGGGAACCCCGTGGCGATGGCCGCCGGTCTGGCGCAGCTCAAGGAAATGGACCGCCTGAAGGGCTACGAAAACCTCGAAATCCTGGGCCAGACCATGGAGACCGCCGTGCTCGACGTCCTGAAGGCCAAAGGCCTGGGCTACCGCTGGTACCGCAAAGGCAGCATGTTCTGCCTCTTCTTCACCGACAAGGAGGTGCACAGTCTCGCTGACGCCAAGACCTCCGACCTGGCCGCCTTCCGCAAGTTCTTCCACTACTGCCTCGACCACGGCGTTTACTTCGCCCCCAGCCAGTTCGAAACCGGCTTCATCAGCCTCGCCCACAGCAAGGCCGACCTCGACCAGACCGCCGAAGTGGCGGCCGAGGCGTTGGCGGCGTTGTAAAAAGGCAGTGTTTTTGAGCGGAAACGGGTTATTTTCTTCCCATGCCCCAGATCACCATCGACGTGCCTGAAACGCTCATGCCGCTTCTCACCCGCAGGGCCGAGGGCTGGCGTGAGACGCCGGAAGAGTTCATCGTTAGCTACTTGTCGGTGACATTGGAACATGATGAACGTGATCCGACGCAGGACATGACATCCGAGGCGCAGGAGCGCTTGGAGGACATTCTGGAAGACAGGGACAAGGGACCGTTCATTGAAATCGATGACATGGATGCCTTCGAAGAAAGGGTAATGGCGAAAGCCATGGCACGGCTCAAACAACCGATTGCGCATGCGTGAGCCGCGTCTCCAGATTCATCCAGCCGTTGAGGATGATGATTTGGCAGACATTGTGTCATACATTCTCCAGGACAATCCAGTGGCGGCTAAGGCGGTTAACCGAAGCATCCGGTCGATGTTTACCGTCCTCGCAAGCCAGCCGTTGCTAGGCACAGACATCCACCCCATGCGCCGCGCCCTGAAAGGCATCCGCATGATCCCCGTCACGGAATACCGAAACTATCTCATCTATTATCGGCCCTTGCCAAAAAATGCAGGTGTTCGCATCCTGTATGTCCTGCACGCCGCGCGTGATGCCGTGACTTTCGCCCGCGAACACCGCCGCCGCTGATCATTCGACATTCGACATTCTGATTTCGTCATTATGAACTCCCCTCGCTTCGCCGTCGCCCAGCTCGATGAAATTCCGCCGACCCCCTGCCCCTGCGGGCAGGCACGCCGCGCTTTCAAGGAAGACTGGAACACCCTGGCCACCGTGCACCTCACGGACATCCATGCGGACAGCAAGGCGCACTACCACCAGAAGATGACGGAAATCTACATCGTGCTGGAAGGGGAGGGGCATCTGGAGGCGGACGGGCAGATTATTCCTCTGAAGCCCATGACCACCGTCATGATCCGCCCCGGCTGCGTGCACCGCGCCGTGGGGAAGTTGAAAATCATCAACGTGCCCATGCCGCCGTTTGACCCGGCGGATGAGTTTGAGGTGTGATCACAGTTCAAATTTCTTGTTCTGCATGGCCATGTGCGAAATATTCAGTCATCGAGACGTGACGGTACTGGGCTACTACAAGTCCATTTTGGAGACGGAGGGAATTGCCAGCTTCATTCGCAACGAACACAGCCAAACACTCGGATTTGGCTTTTATGGGATGTTCCAACGACAGGGCTTTCTTGAGCCAGTTCTGTGTATTGTGGCCGATGATGAATTTGAAAGGGCGATAGCGATACTGGCCCAGCATCACCATCCCGATAGTTGCGGCAATGCCGAATGGACCTGTCCGGCGTGCAAAGAATCCAACCCACCGTCGTTTGATGAGTGTTGGAAATGTCAGACCGCCAAACCTCAATGATCACCACCATGTGCATGCACCGGCCAGCCGCCCTGTTGCTGGCGTTCAGCCTGTCTCTTTCTGTGCTCGGTGCGCAGCCAGCCGCAGCTCCCAAGGCCAAGAAGTCATCCCCCCACCCGGAAGGTTTTCATGAGCTGAAGATTGGCGATGCTGCGCCAGATTTCGACCTCATCGGCATCGACGAGGAAAAGCATACTCTGAAAGAGTATGCGGGCGCGGACCTGCTCATGGTCGCCTTCCTCAGCAACCACTGCCCCACGTCCCAGGCGGTGGAGGGGCGGATCAAGAAGCTGGTGAAGGACTACAAAGGAAAGGGGCTGCGGCTTGTGGCCATCAATCCCAACGACCCCGCCGCCCTGCGGCCGGATGAGCTCGGGTATTCCAAGTACAACGACAGCTTCCCAGAGATGAAACGCCACGCCAAGGAGCAGGACTTTAACTTCCCCTATCTTTATGATGGGGAGACGCAGAAGACCGCGCTGGCCTATGGCTGCCTGGCCACGCCGCATGTCTTCCTCTTCGACAAGGAGCGCAAGCTTCGCTACCAGGGCCGGCTGGACGACTCACGCTATGCCGACGAATCCACGGTGAAGGAGGCTGAGGCCCGGAATGCCATTGAGGCCCTGCTGGCGGGCAAGCCGGTGGCTGTCGCAGTCACCAAGCCGCATGGCTGCTCCACCAAATGGATCGACAAACGGGGCGAGGTGACGGTGGATGACGCCAAGTGGGAAAAGGGCGAGGTGGAGGTCGAGGTCATTGATGCGAAGGGCATCG
>DASWXG010000186.1:0-4879 GCA_036405615.1 Prosthecobacter sp.
CGCCGTTTCCTGGGACAGGCAGCAAGCACCTTGTTTGCCGCCCCCTTCATCACCACCGGCATGCGTGCCGCTTCCCCGAACGGCAAACTCCGCCACGCCGCCTTCGGAGCCTCCGGCATGTCCATGGCCGACATGACTGCCCTGTCCAACCACCCCATGTGGGAGCTGGCCGCCGTGTGTGATGTGGACACCCGCAAATTCGATGCCATCCGCAAAAAATGGCCTAACGCCAAGTGCTACCAGGACTGGAACGAGATGCTGGAAAAAGAGGCCGGAAACATTGACTCGGTCAACGTCTCCACGCCGGACCACATGCACGCCCCCATGGGCCTCAAAGCGCTGAGCCTCGGCAAGCATGTGTACGGCCAGAAGCCGCTGGCCCAAAACCTCCACGAATGCCGCCAGCTCATGCTCAAGGCGCGCGAAACCGGCGTAATGACCCAGATGGGCATCCAGGTCTCCTCCGACATGACGGAACGTCTGGCCGTCGCCATCATCCAGCAGGGCACCATCGGCAAAGTGAAGGAGGTTCACACCTTCTCCAACAAGTTCTGGGGCGACATGAATCCTGTCCCTCAAAAATCCGATCCTGTACCGGCCCAGTTGGACTGGCAAAAATGGCTCGGCACCGCCACGGACCGTCCCTACATCGAAGGCTACTATCACCCCGGCCAGTGGCGCAAGCGTCGTGACTTTGGCACCGGCACCCTCGGCGACATGGGCTGCCACATGTTCAGCGGCTGGTTCCGCTCCCTCGACCTCGCCGCTCCCATCGCGGTCAAATCCAAAGGCCCCGCACCTTTGAATGAAACCAACTGGGCCACCAACGGCATTGTCGAATACACCTTCAAGGGCACCTCCTACACCGCTGCCGACACCGTCAAAGTCACCTGGTATGACGGAGATGCCAGACCGCCTGCCAGCATCATGGCGCTGGCTGATCCGGCCAAATTCCCGGGCCAGGGTAGCATCTATGTCGGCACAGACGGTGTACTTCTCCATCCGCATACCAGCACCCCGATGCTGTACCCGCGCGACAAGTTCACCGGGTTCAAATACCCCAAGCTGGAGCCCCGTAACCACTGGTTTGACTTCATCGATTGCTGCCTCAAAGGCGGTAGCCAGAAGCCGTCGGCGAACTTTGACTATGCCGGACCTCTGACGGAGGCTGTTCTTCTGGGCTGTCTGGGCAGCATCTTCCCAGACCAGGAACTGCATTGGGATGCTCCGGGCCTGAAGATTTCCAATGAGGAAGCCGCCAACGCCTTCGTGAAACGGAAGTACCGCCCGGGAACCGAAATCTGATCCCATCCATCGGGAACTCAGTCCAGAAACCTTTCCGCCAGGCTCAAGTCTGACGGAAAGGTGATCTTGGGATTCGGAGAGGTGTTTTCCACCACGTGGACATCCCCTCCCCCGTGCTGGATGGCTGAAACCTCGTCCGTAACCAAAGCACCATCCCGGATCACCTTTTCATAGGCGCTGATCAGCATTTCTTTGCGGAATACCTGCGGGGTCTCCATGACCCAAACACCCGTGCGGTCAATGGATTCGGTGATCCGGCCTTCCTCGTCCACACGCTTGATGGTTTCAGTCATCGGGCGCGCACAGGCAACTGCTCCGTGTGCATCAGACCCGGCGATGCAACGCGAGATTTGGTCCGGACGGATCAGCGGCCGGGCACCATCATGCACAGCCACCGCATGGGATTCACCTGAGCAGGCCTGCAAACCGGCCCACACTGAAAGGTGACGTTCGGCACCGCCCGGGATGACCCCCTTTAGTTTGGGAAAAAGGGAAGCCCAGTGGGACACGGCCTCAGCCACCTCCTCGCCTCCAACCACAATGATTTCCGCAATGTCCGGGCAGTCTTGGAACTGCGCCAGGGTCCGCTGCAACACCGGGATGCCCGCCAGCGGAGCCAGCAGTTTGTTGAAACCCATACGGCGGCTGCTGCCAGCGGCGACAATGATGGCGGAAGTCATAGCAGAATCATCTTGGCGGGTGAGCGGCCCCATCGCAAGCAAACGGGACTTCCTGCTGAGAAACAGCACGGCGTATCAGGGTTCACCCACTGTCGGTTGGCTCACTGTGGCTGCGCCTGCCCGGACGGCGCGTGTCAGCACTTCCTTGCCCGACTCTCCAGGCTGATAGGCCATGCCTTTGTATCTCAAAGGCTGATATCCAAGAGCCAGGAGAGCGTCCAAAGGAGCCTCCTTCAAACCCGGTTTCCAGTAATCCGGAGCACCACCGGTTTCATAGTAGTATATCCAGCTGCGATCTGGTCTGGCCCACCCGGCACAGAGCAGCACATGACGCCGGGGAATGTTCAGCACATCTCCTGGGCGGAGGCTGGCGGCTTCAATCGGAAGGCACACGCTGGGAAGTTGGGATGTGTCATGCACCGTCGGCAGTTTCAAACAACGGGAGACAAAACCCGAGCAGTCCACCCCGGCGGCCCGGGCACTCACTGCCGCATTGTCCGCACGCCGCTTGGCTGGAGTTGAAACATCTCCCCCAGCATGACCTTCAGCAATGGCACGGTCAAAAGAAGCCGGGTCGTCGAAGCCGCCCCACTTGTAGGGGATTCCCAAGTTCACCTGGCCCGGCATCCACCAGCCCGGCCTTTCTGGCGGATCATTGAGACTGACATCGGGCGTGTGAACCAGGACACCTGCTGTGTCCGGCCCATGCTGGATATTGCGGGCAAAGGGACGCCAGGGGTGGCTGGTGAGTGTTTGTGCAATGCGCATGGCCTCCGCAGGCGTCACCTGGGAAGGGGCTGAAGGATCTCCGGGCTGAAACGGCGGTTCAGCCGTTACCGAGGCCGAAGAAGGTCCGCTCTGACAGGCGGCCAACCCCAAAAGGAATCCGAGGGAGAGGAACAGACGAAACATGCGCAATCGTTGAAACTTGCCGGTGCAGCAGCCTGTCTCATAGTGTTCAGCGAAAGGTTTGGCAACGCCCTCCTGCGGAATCCTTTGATCCTGTCTTCCATGAAATTCCTTTTTCACCTTCTGTCCTGCCTGCTTCTGGCGGCAAGCTGCCACGCAGCTGCGGCGGCACGGACAGCCCTGGTCATCGGCAACTCGCGTTATGAGGAAAAGGTAGGAGCTTTGAAAAACACCGTCAATGACGCGAAGGCCATGGCCGCAGGTCTCAAGAGCCTCGGGTTTGCCGTCATTGAAAAACACAATGTGACCCGGGATGAGCTGCTGAAAGCCGTCATGGAATTCCGCACCACTCTTGCCGGTGCTGAAGTGGGCCTGTTCTATTATGCCGGACATGGGATTTCCATCGGTGGGTCGAACTACCTCATCCCGCTCAAGTCAGGTTACTCACCCGACGGGGCGGATGACATCACCCTGCGGTTGCTGGCGGAGACGCGCCTGTTCAACATTGAACAAGCGGTCGCCGACATGAGCGCCGCCGGGGCCAAGTGCAATCTGGTCATTCTGGATGCCTGCCGCACCACGGCGGTCGCCCGCACCGGGCGGACCCGGTCAGCAGAAACTGGAGGCGGCCTGGCAGAAATGAAACCGCCCGCCGGATCTCTGATCGCCTTTGCCACGGATGCCGGGCAAACCGCGCTGGATGGCGACGGGACTTATGGTCTGTATACCGGGGAACTTTTGAGACACCTCATGACCCCAGGCCTGACCATTGAGCAGGTCTTTAAACGCACCCGGGCCGCCGTGCTGAAAAAGTCCGAGGGAGGCCAGGTACCTGCGGAATACTCCCGCCTGCTGGGAGATGATATCTACCTCGCCGGGCTTGCCCCGGCTGCGGCTCCTGCACCGGCCACACCATCCGCTGACACGGTTGCTGCCGCGCCAGCCATGACGCGGGATGTTGCGTCCTCAGCGACACCTCCGTCTGCCAAACGCATCTTGGAACTGGCAAGAGTCGGCCAGGCCGAAGCCTGTGCAGATGCCCTGCTGGAAACCGCCCGTCTGAAAGGCCCCGGCAGCTATGCCGTGGAGCCGCTGACGCTCCTTCTCGATCAAGCCAGGGACCGCCTTAAAGAAGAAACGCTCACGGGCCCGGCTCTCGAAAACATCACTGTGCTCTGCACCCAGGTTTTGCGGGCATTGCCCAGCTGCCTCAGTCCAGGCGATGCCCACTTTGCCCCGCTGACAGCCAAGGCCCACAACCGCCGGGGAGATGCACTGGCGCGGGCCGGACGCACCGAAGAAGCCCTGAGCGACTTTGACCTGGCCCTGGCATTGACACCGGATGACTCTTACATCCTCTACAACCGAGGCCGGGCCTACGCGACTCTGGATAGGAAGGAAGAAGCCAAAAAAGATCTTCAGGCCGCAAGCGATCCCAAATACAACCAACCAGGCGCACGGAAGCTGGCCATCAAAGCTCTGGCGGAACTGGACTGAGGCAGCTCCACACGATTTCGCCAGGGGTACTGAAAGGAGGCAATGGCGGGGCCTTGAAGGCGTGAGGACTTGGCGGAGGGCGACCACGTGCGACAGGCCGCCATCAGCAAAGAAGTTTCCGTGTGGAAAGAAAAAGGCGGTGCTTGCGCACCGCCTTCAAAAAGACATTTGCTGTCGAGCTTTAGCCTTGTTACTCCGCCGTTGCAGCCGGGTTGAAGGCACGCACCGCAAGCACTTTCACTTTGCGGGCAGGACCTTCGTCGCTTGGCAGATCGGCCTCGTCGCCAGGAGCCTTGCCGATGAGGGCTTTGGCAATGTCAGAGAGGTAGGAGACGATGTTCTTTTCCAGATCGCCGTCCCAAGCACCCAGGATGCTGTAAGTTTCCGTTTCGCCAGTGGTCACGTCCTGGAAGTCCACCACGGTGCCGATGCCGACTTTGTCAGCAGCCACATTGGCAAAGTCCGTCCCGCGAGCCAGATCAATTTCA
>DASWXG010000187.1:0-6745 GCA_036405615.1 Prosthecobacter sp.
TGCCCTGATACACGGCATTTAAATCCAAGTGTTCAGCAGCAAGTTCTCCCGGGAGCCTGCTGTTACTGTTTCTGGGCTTTGAGTTCCTGCACGTGCATTTGCAGCAGGGCGAGGACGCTGACGCTGTCGCGGATGCGGCCGTCGAGCGCCATCTGGATGGCCTCAGCCAGCGGCAGCCGCCAGATCTGCAGCTGCTCCGTCTCCTCCGGTGCTGCCTCACCTTTGGTTAGGCCGCGCGCCACGAAGATGTCGCACACCTCGTTGGTGGTGGAGTTGGAAAGCTGGATGCCTGTCAGCAAAGGTTCGATGCTCGCCGCATGAATGCCGGCTTCTTCCAAAAGCTCGCGCCGGGCGCACTCGGCAGGCTCCTCTCCGGGCGGGCATCCGCCTTCGGGGATTTCCCATTCGTAGCTGTCGTGGCTGTACCGCCACTGGCCGACCAGCCAGGTGTACCCTTCTTCGTCCACCGGCACCACGCCCACAGCGCGGTTTTTATACTCCACCACCCCGTAGATGCCACGCCCGCCGCTGGGGTTGATCACCTGGTCCTCCCTCACCCGGATCCAGGGGTTGGAGTAGCCCTCGCGGGTGCTGAGTGTGGTCCAGGGATTGCTGAAAGGAGAGGTGTCAGATGACATGGCGGGGTGTGCTGCCGCCATGGTGGAGAGACCTCGTGAAATGAACAATCAAAAGCAGCCCTGAGGGTAAAAAAACAGGGCCGGATTGCTTTCACAATCTGGCCCCAAATGAATCAGGGAATGAGCGTCCGTCTCGTTTACTGCATGCGGTAGTACCCATCAGGATTGTACATCCAGTATGCGTCCATCGGATTCAGGCGTGGCAGCAGCGCCACCGGGCGTCCGCGTTCGTCATTGCTCTCGATCACACCGCTTTCCAGGTGGGCGCTGCCGCCGGTGGCGGCGGTGCTGCGGATCGGAGAAACAGGGCCGGAAGGCTGCTGGGTATCCGGATGGCGAAGCAAGGCGGTCTCTTCGATCTCTTCGACAATCGTGTCCACCCACTTCAGCTTCTGGGCGTTGTCGGCAAATTCGTTCCAGTCACCCGTGGAGGTCTTCTTGTACATTTCCGCAATGAACTCATCCCGTGTCAGTCCCATCTTCTGAGCCACAGGGTCTGCCAGGCGCTTCCACCACTCTTCGAGTTCCTTCACGCTTTCGCGGTGCTGGGTCAGGTTGCCCATCACCCCTGCGGAAAGCTGGTGGTGCATGATGACAGCGTTGGGATAGGCAAAGGAGCGTTCAGACAGGGTAGTAATGCAGGCCGCCATGCTGGCCGCAAAGGATTTCACCACCGTATAAACCGGTGCCTTGGAGCCATGCATGGCTTTCAGGATCTTGTAGCCGGCCATCACACTGCCGCCGGGGCAGTCATCAATGACGATGACGATGGGGGCCTCTGCGTCGCGGTTGTTAAAGTAAGCCACACGGTCGGCCAGGCTGTCGGCGGTCTTGGAAGTGATGACGCCGTTCAGGGAAATGGTGCGGTCTGAAAGGATCAGCTTCTTGCCCTGCAGCGGGTCTTTCAGGTAGCTCGGGGTCTTGACTCCCGCGTAAGTGCGGGCCTCAGCCTGCTTCTGCTGGAGTTCCATCTCCAGCGCCAGTGTGGAGGTCTGGCGGCGGAAGGTGTTTTCTTCCTGGCGCATGCGGTACATCTCGGTGTCCACCTCGTTTTTGGCGATGGCAGACTCCATGACCAGACGCTCGTTTTTGCGGCGCAGCTCCATGAGGGCCACATGATCGTCCACGCGCTTTTCCGCTTCGGCGAGGTCGGTTTTGACGCGCATCTCTTCCATCTTGATCTGCAGTTCCTCCAGCGCACGGCGGCGGGGGGCCAGCTTTTCATCCTGCTTGGTCTGCTCCAAAGACATTTTGGCGGCGATCTTCTCGCGCTCGGCCACCATTTTGGCCGTTTCAGCTTTGATGGCCTCCAGAGGATCCGGTTTCACGGGCTCCGCAGGTTTTTTGGCGACGGAAATCTCAATTTTCTGCTCAGTGGCCGCAGCTGGAGCCGTTGTCGTTGTCGTCGCCGGAGCAGCGGCAGGCTTCGTCGAAGCAGTCGCAGTAGCTGCAGACGACTCCGGAGCCGGGGCCGTAACGGTGGCAGGTTTGGTTTCGGTGGAAGGGGCAGCGGCAGGCTTGGCTGGCGGGGCTTCAGCCAGGGCCAGCCCGCTCACCAGGAGTGACAGAAGGGCAGGGGTGGAGCGGTTCATATCGCATCAACTATACAGTTCGCGTGCAGCAAATGTTCAACATTTTGGAGCAAGCATCAAAGATGCCAGAAAATGAGGCGAAATGCACGAATGAACAGCACTTTATAAACGTAAAAAAGCCGTCCGGCACTCGTGGCACCGGACGGCTGAATTGAAAATCTGTCCCTCAGGCTCAGTCTGAGCTGTCAATCAGCTTGGCGAACTCATCGAAGAAATACTTCGCATCATTCGGGCCGGGGGCGGCTTCCGGGTGATACTGGACGCTGAACACCGGGGCTTCGCGATGGCGCATGCCTTCCACGGTGCCGTCGTTGAGATTGATGTGGGTCACCTCGACGTTGGAAGGGAGGCTGGCCGGGTCAATGGCAAAGCCGTGGTTCTGGCTGGTGATGGACACCTTGCCGCTGCGCAGATCCTTGACCGGCTGGTTGCCACCGCGATGGCCGAACTTCAGCTTGAAGGTCTTGCCGCCGTAGGCATGGCCGAGGATCTGGTGGCCCAGGCAGATGCCGAACACGGGGGTCTTGCCGATGAGCTGCTTCACTTCCTGGTGGATGTAACCCAGCGCGGCCGGATCCCCAGGGCCGTTGGAAAGGAAAACACCGTCTGGCTTGCGGGCCAGGACGTCGGCCGCCGAGGTGGTGGCCGGAACTACAGTGACGTGGAAGCCGCTCTGGCGCAGGCCGCGCAGAATGTTCCGCTTCATGCCAAAGTCATAGGCGATGATGTGGTTGCGGGCATCTTCCAGAGGGTGGAAAGCGCCGTCGGCACCGCCTTCGCGGTTCTGGCTCGGGCTGGGGATGTCCCACTGGCGGCTCAGCTGGCTTTCAGGATCCCAGGTGTAGATGCTCTTGGTGGTGACTTCCTTCACGAAGTCGCTTCCGCTCATGGCGTTGCTCTCACGGGCCAGTTTGACGGCCTCTTCCACAGAGCCCACCTCGGTGGTGATGACGGAACGCATGGCCCCCAGGGTACGCAGGTGTTTGGTCAGCGCGCGGGTGTCGATGCCCTGGATGCCGGGGATCTTCCACTCCTTGAGATAGGCGTCCAGGCTCTGGGTGCTGCGCCAGTTGCTCGGCACGTCGCACAGCTCCTCGATGACGAAGCCGCGCACGTGCGGCTCATTGCTTTCATCGTCCAGCGGGTTGATGCCATAGTTGCCGATCAGCGGATACGTCATCGCCACGATCTGGCCACGGTAGGAGGGATCGGTCAGTACTTCCTGGTACCCGGACATGGAGGTGTTGAAGCAGATTTCGCCCGTGCGTGTGCCTTGAGCGCCAAAGGATTCACCTTCAAAATACCGTCCGTCTTCGAGTGCCAGAATTGCTTTCATCAAAATTTGGGAAACTTGGGCACCTAGCGCGATTGCACAGGGAATGCAAGAGACGGTTGTATTTGGTTTGAAATCAGGTGCGAATGAATGGCAGCACGCCATGTCCGCGCGGAAAAGCTTTTCTTAATCTCGCCCACGAATCGAGGTTGCAGCCAGGGCTGCTTGTGGATTGAATCAACCAGAAATGATTTCCGGTTTTATCGCAGGCTCCCTCCGTCTCGCCACCGGGGCGACTGCTTGGTGGCGTGGTTGCGGGCCGGAATTGCGCCAGCGCATCTACTTCGCCAACCACACCAGCAACCTGGATGGCCCCCTGCTGTGGGCCAGCCTGCCGCCCGTCCTGCGTGAAAAGACCCGCATGGTGGCGGCCCATGACTACTGGAGCGTAGGTCGCCTGCGTCCCTGGCTGGCTCAAAGTGTGTTCCGCGCGGTGCTGATCGAGCGCAAAAAACCGACAGCCGAATGCAATCCTCTCGATGTCATGCTTCAGGCCATGGGGGAGGACCATTCGCTGATCATCTTTCCCGAAGGCGGACGGCAGACGAGCCCGGATCCGCAGCCCTTCAAGGCCGGGCTTTACCACCTCGCTCGCCGCCGTCCAGATGTGGAACTGGTGCCGGTGTGGATGGAAAACCTCAGCCGCATTCTCCCCAAAGGCGAGTTTTTGCCTGCCCCTCTTTTGGGCAGCCTGGTGTTTGGCGAGCCCATCCGGCTGGAGGAGGGAGAAACCAAACCCGCCTTTCTGGACCGGGCCCGCGAGTCCGTCATCTGCCTCCGGCAGTCCTCCTGTGCCTGAATTTTTCTAGACGCCGCCTATGAATCTGGACCGTGAACTTGCCTGGCTGATTGTGGCCGTAGTGGTCATCCTGGTGGTCGCCAGTCTCGTCTCACGGGTCCTGCGAAGGCGTGCCAAAACGGAGGGTGCCCGGGCCACCGTGGAAAATGTGATTTCCCGCACGCGCGCTTGGTGGGCCATGGTGGCCATCTTCACCTTTGCCATCCTCATCGGCAAGACCGGCACGGTCATTCTCTTCGGCCTGCTTTCCTTCATGGCGCTGCGGGAGTTCTTGACGCTGACCCCAACCCGGCCGGGGGATCACCGCACCCTGTTCTGGGTGTTTTTCATCATCACGCCTCTTCACTACTGGTATCTGCTGGACGGGTGGTATGGCATGTTCAGCATCTTCATCCCGGTGTATGCCTTTCTCTTCGTGCCCATGCGCAGCGCCCTGGCGGGGGATTGTGAACGGTTTCTGGAGCGCACCGCCAAGATCCAATGGGGGCTGCTCATCTGTGTTTATTGCGTCAGCCATGCCCCCGGTCTGCTCATGCTGGACCTCCGGGATTACGGGGGGCAGAATGCCAAGCTGCTGTTCTGGTTTGTCATCATTGTGGAGATCAGCGACGTGCTGCAATACGTCTGGGGCAAGACCTGCGGCAGGCGCAAGATCGCCCCGAAGGTCAGCCCTAACAAAACCTGGGAAGGGCTGGTGGGCGGAGGTCTCTGCACCATCGTCCTCGGCACCTCTCTCTGCTGGGTGACTCCGTATTCACCCCTGCAAGCCGCAGGCATGAGTTTCATCATCGTGCTCACCGGCTTCCTGGGCGGACTGGTCATGTCCGCCATCAAACGCGACCGCGGGGTCAAGGACTGGGGGCACGCCATCGCAGGTCACGGCGGTGTCATGGACCGCCTGGACTCGCTTTGCTTTGCCGCGCCGGTTGTGTTTCACCTGACCCGCTACGGCTTCGATTCGCACGCCCTGCTGCAGGCTTTTTAAAAGCGGTGCAGCTAGAGGGCGGGCGCGATGGCTTCACTTCAGCCGCTTCACCAGCACCTTGGAGTTCCGGCCGCTGCGGTCATACTTCTCCCGGCGCTCCTTGGGCAGCGAGGAAGGGTCCGTGACGGTGAAGCCCATCTTCTCTTCAAAGAAGCGAAAGGCCTGCGTGCTGAGCGCCACCAGGGTGTCGCACTGCCGCTGGCGGGCGATTTCCTCGGCATAAGCCACCAGTTTCTGGCCATGGCCCCGGTTCTTGTGATTGCGGCGGACAAACAGGCAGGCCAGTTCGCCCACCAGGGCGTCGCCTTCATCATAGGTATGCACGGCCACGCAGCCGATGGGGTTTCCATCCACTTCCAGCACGGCAAAGTCTTCGATCTTGGCCAGGATCTGCTCGCGCGTTCTGGGGACCAGCGCGGCGTCGTCAATGGACTGCTGCATCATGGAAACCAGGGTCGGCGCGTCAGAAGGGTGCGCCCGGCGGATCTGCTGGTAGTCGTCGGCATGGATCATGGTGCCCACACCTTCATTGCTGAAAAGCTCAGACAGCAGGGCCTCGTCCTGGGTGCCGTCCACAATGTGTACACGCGGCACACCTTCCTGGCAGGCCAGGGCGGCGTAACGCAGCTTGGACAGCAGGTTGACATCGTGGCGCGGGTCCTTCTTGATATACATCTCCCGGGCATCCGCCACGGAGATCTGGGCAAGCCGGGTACCGTCGGGCGAGGTGAGGCCCGCCTCCGAGACAAAAATGACCTTCGCGGCGCGCAGGGCGATGGCGACTTCCACAGCTACGGCATCGGAATTGAGGCGCAGCGTGGTGCCGCGGCTGTCATAGCCCATGGGTGGCAGCACGGGAATGATGTCCGCCTTCAGCAAAACGCCCAGGGTTTCCGTATCCACCCGTTCGATCCGGCCGGTGAACTCCTGGTCCACACCATTGATGACCCCGGCGGGGTAAACAGCCAGGGCATTGGCCACCGCGACAGGCATTTCCAACGCGGTCAGGTCGGCCATCAAGGCGCTGGTCTGGCGGCTGATGGCGTCAATGGCCACCTCCATGGTCGCCGAATCCGTAAGGCCCATGCCGTCATCGCTGCTCAGGTCCACCCCGCGTCTTCCCGCCAGGTAACGGAGCTGCGCCCGAGCGCCGAAAATCAGCACCACCTCGATGTTCAGAGACTGGAGCACGGCCACGTCCTGGAGCAGGGCCGGAAAACCGGGCTGGTGCATCAGCGCCCCGTCAATGGCGATCACAAACACCCGCTGCCGGAACTGCGGCACATAGCGAAGCACACCCCGGAGATCTTCAAAGCGCGGGGCCGGTTTGGATAGGTCGTTTTCTGGCACCGCATAGTTTCGCGCAAAGGACATGGCGGTCAAGGGGCGAAGGGCCTC
>DASWXG010000188.1:0-8433 GCA_036405615.1 Prosthecobacter sp.
CTTTTGCAGTGACCCCAAGCCGTATAGGGCGGAGGGGATCAGCAAGACTGATGGGGCGTCGTGGCTGGCTTTCCCCAAGTACAACAAAAGGCCCGCCTTGAATCAAGGCGGGCCTTTGAAAAGGGGGCTTCTAGATGAGAAGCAACGCTGGCTTTAGCCGAGCTTGATGGCTGCGCACTTCACCTGCGCGGCTTTGCCGCCTGCTTCAAGAAGCGCACGCTATCGCCACAGCCGCGGGGCAGGGGATGACCGCAAGAAGATCAGCGCCACCTCGTCACCGTTTCAGGGCACGGAAGAGCCGGGCGCGGTTGTACCTTTGGACGATGATGCAGGGCAGGTTTGCCGCGAGGGCATAGACCAGGTGAAAGGGAAGTGCCCAGGGGGGATTCCAAAGAAGGAACAGGGGCGTGACCCAGATGGCGCACCAGTGGGTGCGTTCGCCGCGGATGCTCTCGGTCACGAACTGTTGCAGAATGGCCGTGCTCCGGCCTGCCAACCGGCGTTTGGGAACGCCTCCTGCAAACCAGGACGCGCCGTCCGGCAGCAGGGCTTTCCAGGCTTTAACACCGGCGTACCGCTCGTAGATCCGGCCTCCGGTTTCCCATGCCTGCAGGCTGCCGCCATGAAACCAGCGGGCAGGCATGCGGGTGAACGACCACGCGAGCGCCATCTGGAGGGTCACCCAGGCCCCGGCGTTGATGGCGATGAGCAGGGGGATGCTGTCAGGGATCATGGATCATGCGCCCTTTCCATTCGAGGGGCTTGCCGCCGCGCCGGGCGGATCTGGCGAACACCCAGAAGAAGAACAGCAGCGGAGCCGGGTAGAGCGCAGCCATTCCAAGACTGAAACGTCCGACACTCCGGCTGAAAAAGGCCACCTGGGCCGCACCTGCCGCATACAGGAGGAGCGTGGCGGCAAGGCTGACACCCAGCCCCAGGCAGACCAGGGGGATCATGAGACCTGACAGCCAGGTGACGATGGCCACCATCCGCCCGGCCGGGGTCAGCCCGGCTCCGGAGGCGAAGCCTTTCATCCAGCCTGCCACCACGCTGCTGATGCCTTCCGGATACATGCGCAGGCTGACCACCTGCCGGCCGAGAAAGCTGCGGACGGGAATGCCCAGGGAGCGCATGTGCAGGCCGAGCCAGCCGTTTTCCAGCACACGGCCCTTGACGGTTTCATGACCCCCGGCCCGGAAATAAGCTTCGCGATCGATGAGGAGCACCTGGCCGAACAAATTTTGAGGACAGCTGCCAGCGGCCATCAGCAGATTGAAAAAGAGGGAGTATTGCTCATGGCCTAACTGGATGTCATGCCAGGGGAGCACGGAGGTCGCGCCCTGGGTGTGATGGCTGAGCAGCCGTTGCAGGCCCTCCGGCTGCAGCCAGGTGTCGGCATCCAGGAACAGCAGCAGGTCACCCTTCGCCTGGGTTGCCCCCTGCTGGCAGGCCCAGGTCTTGCCCCGCCAGCTTTCCGGCAGCGGGGCGGAGGGGATGACCCTTGCGCCCCGGTCTGTGGCGATTTGGGCTGTGGCGTCGGTGGAATGATCATCCACCACCAGGACCTCGAGCGGCCTGATCTGCTGCTTGGCGAGTGACTGCAACAGCCTGGGCAGGTTATGGGCCTCGTCACGTGCGGGCACGATGACACTCAGGGAAGGGAAGTCGCTGGCGGGCACTGCCGCCGCGCCGGTCTGCGGCAGCCGGCCAAAGATCCGCCAGCCCAGCAGAAGATGCAGCCCTGCCAATGTGAGCGCCAGCATCATCAGGCGGCGGCCTTGTCCCACTCGACGATTTTACGCGCCACGTTCTGGCCGCAGAGCACCACCATCGGCATGCCGCCCCCGGGATTGACGGAACCTCCGGAGAAAAACAAATTTTCATACTTGGAGCTCTGCTTGGGGGCTTTGAAAGCCAGGTTGCGGAAGCGGTCTGCAGCCACTCCGTAAATGGAGCCTTGGTTGGAATAATATTGCTGCTGGATGTCCACCGGCGTCCAGCAATGTTCATACACCACGTGCTGCCTCAGGTTCTCCAGCCCCATGCGCTCCAGTTTCACCAGCACGCGCTCTTTGAAGCGCATGTAGTCTTCCGGTTGCAAAGGGCGGTCCGGAGTGATGTGCGGGATGTGCGGCAGGATTTTCAGACACTCGCCGCCCTGCGGTGCCACAGAGGGGTCTGTGCGCGAAGCTGCCACCAGATAGATGGTGGGATCTTCGGGCAGTTTTTTCTCGTCGAACACCGCCTTGAAATGGGTCCGCTGGTCGTTCGAGAAGAAGAAATTGTGATGCGCCAGATGCGGGTATTGCCGGTTCAGGCCCAGCTCCAGAACCAGTCCTGAACAGGAGGGTTCCAGGTGTTTCAGGGACTTCATGAACTTGGCATCCTCTCCCAGGAGCTTTTGATACGCGGGGATGACTTCCATGTTGGACACCACGATGTCAGCTTCATGGAAAACACCGTTCACGGTGATCCCTGAAACCTGGGTGCCGGACTTCCGTACTTCAGTCACTTCGGCATTCAGGTTCACCTTCACGCCCAGTTCGGCCAGGAGCTTTCCCAGCCCCTCCGCGATGCCATAGAGCCCGCCATCCACATACCATAGGTCGTGGCGGAACTGGATGGTGGGCATGCAGTTCATAAAGGCAGGGGCCCGGTAGGCGGAGGATCCCACATACTTGATGAAGTAGTCGAAGATATCCCGCATGTGCTGGGTCTTCAGGTGACGGCACACGCTGCCATGCATGCTGCGGAAGAGGTCGAACTTCGGAAACTTCCACAGCCCGTAGTGGCGGGCGAAGTCTGCCGCTGTGTCGAGACCCTGCTCGAAGTAGCCTTCGTTGACGATGTCGTACAGTTCCTCGGAATACTTGAGAAACCGCCTGACGTTCTCCGGCGGTTCGCCGACTTTTTCCGCCTCGGCCGCCATTTTGTCCGGCTCCGGATAAAGGTCCACGACCTTGCCGTCCTCAAAAAAATTGCGCCAGTGAGGGCGCAACGGGCGGATGGGGATGTAGTCTGCCATCTTTCTGCCTGAAGACTCAAAGAGCCGCTCGAACAAATGCGGAAGCGTCAGGATGGAAGGCCCGAGATCAAAGGTGAAACCTTCGGCTTTCAGGACATTGAGCTTGCCGCCGATCTGGCCGTTCTTTTCGAAAATCTCCACCTCATACCCTTTTTGCGCCAGAGTGATGGCGGTGGAGAGGCCTCCCAGGCCTGCTCCAATGATGAGGACTTTACGCCGTTTCATGGTTGCAATTGTTGGAGTTCGGATTTGGCGATCCGGTCGGCCGGGTTCAGCGCAAGGGCGGCACGAAACGAGCGGATCGCCCCTTCAGTATCTCCGCTTTTCCTCTGGGCCCGGCCCAGGAAGGCCAGGCAGTTGACACGCCCCCACCGCGGCTCCCCGGGCTGGGCAGGGCTTTGGGCTTCCTTTTCAAAAAGCCCGGCGGCTTTGGACAGTGCTTTGACTGCGGCTGACGCGCCTCCCAGGATGTCGGGGCCCTGCAAGTAACTCATGCCGGCCAGATACTGGACGCGCGGGTTCTCCCCGCCATTCTCCAAGGCTTTGTCGCGATACTGAACGGTCTTTGGCCCCAGACGGATGGCACCGAACCTCTCGGTGGCGATCCTCATGCCATAGAGTGTGGCCAGCATGGCATGGAGTTCCGGGTCCTCGGGGCGTATCTTCAGGGCGTCTTCCAGCGCGGCCTGACAAGCCTCCCTCGCCGTTTTCTTCTGCTCCGCAGAGGTGGTCACATCAGACGTTTGCTCACCATACAGCACTTGATGGAAGCGGGCCACGGCCAGCCAGTAACGCGGCAGCCAGGCTGTGCCATCTGTGCTGGCTGCCCGCGCGAGTGTGGCCCCGGCGCGCTCGAAAGCCGGGCCGTCCCAGGCTTTGATGGCTTTTTCAAACTCCTGGATGCCTTCGCGGGTGACCTCGGTATCCTCCGCCGCCCCCAGAAGACTCACGAGTGAGATCAATGGCAGAACCTTGAAAATTTGCCGGACATGCGTCCTCAGCGGGAGTGGTTTACGTTTTTGGAACATGCGCACCATGAATACGCCCGATTCCGTTTCAGGATGCCAGATTGACGAACTTTCGAACCTGCTCTCCCGGCAGAGTGACTTCTTTGACTCCGGGCTCACCCTTTCCGCAGAGTACCGTCGCAATGCGCTCCGCCGGCTGCAAGCCGTACTGGAGATCCAGGAAAAAAATCTGCTGGAGGCGCTGTGGGCTGACCTGCACAAACATGCAGAGGAGGCGTTCGCATCCGAGATCGGGCTGGTGCATGCGGAGATCCGGCATGCGCTGCGTCATCTGCACCAGTGGATGAAACCGCGCCGCGTACGTACCCCGGTGCTCGGCTGGCCGGGCCGCAGCCGGGTGATCCCGGAGCCATATGGGCGTGCGCTGATCCTGGGCGCGTGGAACTACCCGGTGCATCTTTTGCTCACGCCGTGTGTGAATGCGGTGGCTGCGGGAAACTGCTGCGTGCTGAAGCCTTCAGAGCTGGCTCCGCATACCAGCTCCGTGCTGGCCACAGTGGTCAAAGAGGCCTTTGCCCCCGAGCATGTCTCCTTGGTCGAGGGAGATGCCGAGGTTTCCAGGCAACTGCTGGAAAGGCGGCATAACAAAATATTCTTCACCGGAAGCACCTCTGTGGGCAGGAAGGTCATGGCGCAGGCCGCCGAGCATCTGACCCCGGTGACGCTGGAACTGGGCGGCAAGTGCCCCTGCATCGTCACGCGCACGGCGGCCGTCCGCACCAGCGCCCGCCGCATCGCCTGGGGGAAGTTTATCAATGCGGGGCAGACCTGCCTGGCACCCGATTATGTCCTGGTGGATGCTTCCGTGAGAGACGAACTGGTGGAAGAACTCCAGGCGGCCATTGCCGCCTTTTATGGCAGCGACCCGCGCCAGTCTCCGCATTATGGCAGGATCATCAACGACCGCCATTTCCAACGACTCTCCGGTCTGCTGGATGCAGGCCGGGTGGTGTGCGGCGGGCAGCGTGAGAGGCAAGAGCGTTACATTGCGCCCACCTTGATCCTGGATCCTTCGCCCGGCAGCGCTGTGATGGCGGAGGAGATCTTTGGCCCGGTTTTGCCGGTGATCGCTGTGGCAGGTCTGGATGAGGCCCTGACGTTTGTCAAAAGCCGGCCCACGCCCCTGGCAGCCTACCTGTTCAGTGAGAGTTCTGCGGAGCATACGCGCATGCTGGCAGAGAGCCGCTCGGGCGGGGTGTGCATCAATGACACGGTGCTGCATGCCGCAGGCCATCATCTGCCCTTTGGAGGGCTCGGTGACAGCGGCATGGGCAGTTACCGCGGCAGGGCTGGTTTTGAGGCCTTCAGCCATCAGCGCGCTGTGATGGAGCGCTCCACCTGGTTTAATGAAGCCATCCGCTGTCCGCCCCCGCGACTGTCTCTCGCCAAGCTGAAGCAGGTCTGGAAATACCTGGTGTAATCTTAGCAGTCCGCCCGTCTGGAGAATTCGTAAATACCCGCGCATGCCAAAGAAAATCGTGATCATTGGGGCCGGTCCCGGCGGCCTCGCCAGCGCCATGCTGCTGGCCAAAGCGGGGCTGGATGTCACGGTTTTCGAAAGCGGAGACCGTGTGGGAGGGCGGACAGGCTGCATCACGGAGCAGGGTTATAAGTTTGATGTGGGCCCCACGTTCTTTCTCTACCCTCAGATCTTGGAGGAGATCTTCCAGAGTGTGGGCTACGACCTCTGGAAGGAGGTGGACATGCGAAGGCTGGACCCTCAATACCGGCTCATCTTTGGTGAAGGCGGACAGCTGGATGCCACGCCCGACATTGAGCGGATGGTCGCCGAGATCGCGAAGCTGGCCCCCAATGACGCGCCCCACTTCCGCCGTTTCATGGCGGACAACCGGGTGAAGCTGGAGAAATTTTCACCCTGTCTGCAAAATCCGTTTTTGGGCTGGAAGAGCCTCATGCAGGCACGCCTGCTGGCGGTCCTCCCGTATCTGAAGCCGTGGAAGTCGCTGCATTCCGAACTGGCAGGATACTTCAGCGATCCGCGTCTGCAGCTGGCGTTCACCTTCCAGAGCAAATACCTGGGAATGTCGCCCTTCCAGTGTCCGAGCCTGTTCTCCATCCTGTCTTTCCTGGAGTATGAGCACGGTGTTTTTCATCCCATCGGTGGATGCAATGCCATTGTGCAGTCCATGGCGCGGATCGCGCGGGAGCTGGGGGCTGACATCCGCCTGAATGAACCTGTGGAGGAACTCCACTTTTCCGGAAAGCGGGTCGTCGGCGTGCGCACGGCTACCGGCAGTCATCAGGCGGACGCGGTGGTTTCCAATGCCGATTTCGGTCACTTCATGACGCGGCTGGTGCCGGATCATCTGCGGCCCCGGTGGACGGATGCCAAGCTGGCGAAGAAGCGGTTTTCCTGCTCGACCTTCATGCTGTACCTGGGCGTGGAGGGGACGGTGCCGGAGCTGTCTCACCACAACATCTACGTGGCCAAAAACTATCGGGAGAACCTGCTGGATGTGGAGGAGCGGCACGTGCTCTCCGAAGACCCGTCCTTTTATGTTCAGAACGCCTGTATCACGGATCCGGGGCTGGCCCCTGCGGGACACAGCACGCTCTATGTACTGGTGCCTGTGAGTCATCAGCACGAGAACATCAACTGGGAGACGGAGGCCCCCAGATACAGGAGGCTGGCGCTGCAGCAGCTGGCCAAGATTGGCCTAACGGGTATTGAAAAGAGGATCCGGTTTGAGCGCATGGTGACACCTGCGGGCTGGGAGAGCGGCCTGGGGATCTACCGGGGTGCCACTTTCAATCTGTCTCACAATCTCATGCAGATGCTGAACTTCCGGCCGCAAAACCGCTTTGAAGATTTGCAGGGGATGTACCTCGTCGGCGGTGGCACTCACCCTGGCAGCGGGCTGCCCGTCATTTTCGAGGGGGCAAGGATCACGTCGCGGCTGGTGATGGAAGACATCCTGGACTGAGCGGGAGGAACGAGCGCCCCCATGAAAAAGGCCCGCCTCTGAAGGGCGGGCCTTTGGGAATGAGGAAAAAGGAGAGACGGGCTGGCTTTAGCCGAGCTTGATGGCGTCGGTCTTTTCCATGGCGGCGGTGAGGCCGGCCCAGCCTTCGGGGCGCTGCAGCTGGAACATGTGCAGATACAGGGCGGCCTGTTCGCCGGGGTATTTGGCGAGGAGGGCCTGGATGCCTTCGGCGGCTTTCTCTTCGGTGATTTCTTCCGGCAGTTCTTCCACCTGGCCTTTGCCATCGTGCTGGATGCCGACGGCGTCCAGGAAGGTGATGAGCATGGCGTTCTGGGACTTCAGGAGCCAGATCTGCAGGATCTGCTCGGCCACGGGATCATTGGTCTTGAGGTAAAGCTGGTTCAGCAGCCACTCGGCCTGCTGGGGGCGGGATTTTTCCAGGATGAACTGGGGGCGAAGCCTGCGGGCGCCAGCCAGGGAATTGATGACGGCACGGTAGGCTGGACGCTCTTCGGACTGGAGATAGGTGAGGATCTGTCCGCGGAGTTCGGGGCCGATGGCCTGGAGGAGTTGTTGGGCTTTCATTCGCCTGGGAGGGTCAGATAAGGGGTTGGAATAGGGGCGTGGTTGCTAGCACGCAGGCGGGGGGGTGGCAACTGGCAATCTGCCGGAGGTGTCACGCGGCGCGGGTGCCGCTGAGGCGGCGGGCGAGGAAAAAGGGCAGGTAGAGGATGCTGTAAAAGACGCCGCAGAGCAGGACGAGGCTGCCGATGTACCAGGGCCAGGGGCCGAGGGCGTTCATGAGGCTGGCCTGAGCGGGCTTTTCACAGAGGAAGGCGAAGTTGGCCTTGGTGATGTAGTTTACCCCTCCGACGAAGGCGGCATAGAGCAGGGTGAGGCCGACCATGCGCGGCACGCTTTTTTCCCGGGGCGGGCAGCCCATGGAGAAGACGACATGCAGGGCGGTGACGACGACGCCGCCATGCAGGATGAAGAAGGCGAAGAAACGGAAGGCGGGGTAGTCGGTGTCGAGGTTGGGCGTGATGAGGCCCTGCAAGGTGCCGGCCAGGCCGAAGAAGTAGACGATTTCGGCCGCGAGGCGGTTTCGGGTGAGCAGGGCGATGCCGCCGGCGATGCCTGCGACGTCGCACAGATGCAGGGGCAGGCTGTTGCCCCACTCCGAGGTGCCGTTGCGCCAGTGGTTGAGGGCGACCAGGGGCCAGTGGGTGAGGAGGATCAGGGCCAGGGTACGCTCAGCCCAGACGGCAGCGGGGGACTTCAGTCGGCGCAGCAGGGTGAGCAGCACGAGCAGGCCGAGGCAGGCGCCCCAGACGGCCAGGTGCGTGGGGCCAAAGGCATGAAAGGCGGCGGGAGGCATGGGGAGGGGGAAGGGGAAATTGGGAAAGGGAAAAGCTGAAAGCTGAAATTAGGAAAG
>DASWXG010000189.1:0-4374 GCA_036405615.1 Prosthecobacter sp.
GTACGCCTTCTTGTCGCATTGAGCCCGGGGACTCTGAACCGAAGGGCCCTTTTTGGCGTTGAGCATGCGGAACTGAATGCCCGTCGCGTCGGTGTTCAGGCCCATGGCTCCACCCAAAGCATCGATCTCCCGCACCACCTGTCCCTTGGCCAAACCACCAATGGCAGGGTTGCAAGACATCTGGGAAATGGTGTCCAGATTCTGGGTCAGAATCGCGGTCTGGCAGCCAAGCCGGGCTGCCGCCATGGCTGCCTCCACTCCCGCATGGCCTGCTCCGCAGACGATGACATCATAGTGCTTGGGATAGGTGAAGGGGCTGGATGACATGGGCCGATACCATACCACACCCGTCAAAATGTTCCATGTGGAACAAAATCAGCCGATTTTTAGTAGGCGAGTGGTCCCAACGCCAGAAGAAGGCCTAATGGGAAGACGGTCAAAAGGATGACGCCGATAATCAGGAGTGATATCGCCCCCTGAAACCAAAGCCGTTTTTGAAACATGGAGAGAATAGAGACAACAACAACTTTGAGGAGGAAACCGAGTGTGATGCATACCCCGGCGGCTACTAGAGTGAAGTAGAGCCACTGCGCCCAACTTCCCGGTTGGCCAAGTTGCTTGCCAAAGAGAGATGCAGTCAAGATCAGCGCAAGACTTGCGAGTGGCCACAGAAGGCAGATTTTAAAGGAGGTGGCCATGGCCCGCTCAATGGGATGATCGGGAGTGAGTGCTTGCATGAGTAAAGAAGAGATTCTTTTCAGAATAGCCCCCAAGAGCCAGAATGCATAGGGAGCATTCTCGTTTCAAAACAACAACCCCGAAATAGCCTGGGTAGTAAGAAAGATGTGCTCTGCTTCTTCAGTCCCGGCGGGAGCTTGGCTGGCAGGCACGAACATCGTGGAGTTGATCACGCGGCGGCACGACTCCCCGGCAGAGTCCAAAATCTCCGCACCGTGAAGGACACCCCAAGAGGGAAGAGACAGGGCAGGGGAGAGGTCATCTGAAACGCTGTTGTTGACGATGACGATCCGGCTCAAGGAGTCATCCCAAGCCGGGACCTCCTGGGTGTAAGGTTCCAGATCCTGGCGGGCGCTCTCATCGAACATGGGGTTCGCCAGGTCCAACAGCTGCCTTCCAGAACAGTTGCGCTCCGCTGCCAGCCGGCTGAAATCGGCGATCAGAAAACGGCTGGTCACAAGACTTGGTTCGTAACCGAGCATAAGGAAGGAGCAGGCAGGACCTCCATCGAGATGGAGCCGGGTACTCTTCTTCTGGTCGAAACGTCCTAACGAATAGTAGTCCAGGGGTTCATTCCAGTGGTCTTCAAAGTGGCGACTGAGAGCTTCTTTGAGCTGGACCATGATATGCCGGAGGCGTGGGGAATCGTTCATCCCGGTAAACTGGAGACAGGCAAAGCCGGGGAAATGGAGATCTGTGCGGAAGACGCACTGGGCGAGCCAGCTCACCAGTTCAACGCTGAGGTGACCTGACATCAGGCTGTCATCGTTTGGAATCAGGCGCAGACAATCGTCCATTTTCCAGGTCGTTGAGGGCATCAGGAAACATAGCTGTGGCAGGGCAAAAGTCGAATTTTGCGGGGGTTTGGCAAGGCTGACTCCCCGCTTGCTTCCCCCCCTGATCCGGCTAGTATTGCCGACCCCCATCTATGGCCTCCAAGAAAGCTGCTCCTGTCAAATCTTCCGCCGCTCCGATCAACGCCAAGCTGACCGCTGCGGACAAGATTGAACTCTACCGGAAAATGGTCCGGGTGCGCCGTTTTGAACAGGTGTCCCTGCAGCATTATCAGGCCGGGCGCATGGGCGGTTTCCTCCACCTTTACATCGGCCAGGAATCCGTGGCCATCGGCTGCGTTTCCCTGATGGGTGAAAACGACCACGTCATTACCGCTTATCGCGACCACGCTCACGCTCTCGGGGTGGGCATGAGCATGAACGAGTGCATGGCCGAGCTTTTTGGCAAAGCCACGGGCTGCTCCAAAGGCAAGGGTGGTTCGATGCACTACTTTGCCCCCGACAAAAATTACTGGGGCGGTCACGGCATTGTTGCCGGCCAGACCCCGCTGGGCCTTGGCCTTGCTTACGGCCTGAAATATCGCGGGCTTAAAGGTGCCGCCCTTTGCTTCCTGGGTGACGGTGCCGTCAACCAGGGCGCTTTCCATGAATCTCTGAACCTTGCAGCTCTCTGGGATCTGCCGGTCATCTATGTGATCGAAAACAACGGTTACTCCATGGGCACCAGCCAGGAGCGTTCCTCCGCTTACAGTGAGAACTTGGCCAAGCGCGCCGAAGGTTACGGCATGGCCTGGGACTCCTTCGTGGGTGAAGATCTCTACGACGTTCGTGCCCGTGTGCAGGTCGCCATTGATCGCGCCCACAACGAAAGCAAACCCACCCTGCTGGAAATCGCCACCTACCGCTGGGAAGGCCACTCCGTCGCCGATGCCAACAAGCTGAAGTATCGTACGAAGGAAGAAGTGGAGAAGTACCAGAAGCAGCATGACCCGATCCAGGTCTGGAAGCGCAACCTGCTCGAGGAAGGTGTGGCCACCGAGGACGAGCTGAAGAAGATCGATCGTGAAGCCCAGGCCGAGGCGGAGGCCTCCGCTGAGTTCGCCAAGACCAGCCCTTACCCTGAGCCGGAATCCATCTTCGAAGACGTGTACTGGGAAGTGGACAACAAGACGGAAGCGGGAGCGACCGGACGCCATTTCTTCAACGACTGAGGCGCTTGCCTTTTGTTACACTTATTGTTAGACGGCCCGCATGCCCCGGCATGCGGGCCGCTTCTTTAGGCCGAAGCATAAAAGTACCCTATTCAGGCACCCCTCTGGAAGAAAGGTTGCGCAGATGCTGTCGTACTGAGTAAGCTGGGATTTTCCGCGTTTGCGGAGCGAGTCCTCGCGCCCCAATCCTAACCAAATCTTTGTTATGAACCCAGCAAACACCAGCCGCCGCACTTTCCTTCGCGGCACCCTTGCCGGCGCCGCCGGTCTTGCCACCCTCCCGTCCTGGGCGAAGCCCATCGGTGCCAACGGTGACGTCCGTGTGGCCGTCATCGGCTTCAAGTCCCGCGGTTCCGGCCACATCAGCAGCCTGCTGAAGATCCCGGGCGTGCGCCTTGTCGCCCTTTGCGACGTGGACAGCGCCGTGATGGAGAAGAAGGTCGCCGAACTGGCGAAGAAAGACATCAAGGTGAAGCAGTACAAGGACTTCCGCGAGTGCTGCGCAGATCCTGAAATTGACGCCATCACCATCGCCACGCCGAATCACAGCCACGCCCTCATCGCCCTGACCGGCCTTGCCAACGGCAAGCATGTGTACGTGGAAAAGCCTGTTTCCCACAACATCGTGGAAGGCCGCAAGCTGATCGAAGCCGCCGCCATCGTGCAGAAGAAGGGCCTTGTTCTCCAGCACGGCATGCAGCGCCGTTCCGACCTTGGCTGGGCCTCCGCCATGGAATTCGTGAAGAGCGGCAAGATTGGCAAAACCACCCTCAGCCGCGGCATCAACTACAAGGCCCGCAAGAGCATCGGCAAAGTGCCGGCTCCTGTGCAGCCCCCCGCCACGGTGGACTACAAGCTCTGGTCCGCTCCCCGCGCCGAGCTGCCGGTGAACCGCGAGCAGTTCCACTATGACTGGCACTGGCAGTGGGCCTATGGCAACGGCGACATCGGCAACCAGGGACCTCACCAGCTGGACGTGGCCCGCTGGGCGCTGGGCAACCCGGACCTCCTGCCGAAGCGCGTGATGAGCTTTGGCGGCCGCTGGGGTTATGAAGATGACGGCCAGACCGCCAACAACCAGATGGCCTTCTATGAGTACGCCGAAGGCGCACCGCTGCTGTTCGACAACCGCGGCCTGCCAATGAAGGACATGAACTGGGCCAAAGGCGCTGAGCCTGTCTACCGCATCAACGGCAAGACCTCCGCTCCCCGCATCGGCAACGTCATCCATTGCGAAGGCGGTTTTGTCGCCGAGTCCAAGGCTTATGACAACGAGGGCAAGACCATCCAGAAGTTTGACAACTTCCAGGACGGCCCTGACCATATGCTGAACTTCATCAACTCCGTGCGCGCGGGCAAGCTGACGAAGGACGTGCTGGACGTTTCCCACGGCCACCACGCCGCAGCACTGGCCCACATGGCCAACGTCTCCTACCGCCTCGGCAAGAAGATCTCCAACGACGAAGTCAAAGAGCGCCTCAGCAACAGCAAGGCCGCCCTTGAGACCCTGGGCCACTTCGTGGAAAACCTCGAAGCAAACAAGATTGACCTGAAGAAGGAACAGATCGTCACCGGCCCATGGCTGGAGTTCGACCCGGTCAAGGAAGTCTTCACCGGCGAGTTCGCCGAAG
>DASWXG010000190.1:0-2710 GCA_036405615.1 Prosthecobacter sp.
GCGAAGACACCGCCCAGAAACTGCGCATCCAGTACGGCGGCAGTGTGAAGCCCAACAACATGGTCGAGCTCATCAGCCAGAAGGACGTGGACGGTGCCCTCGTCGGCGGAGCCAGCCTGGAAAGCGGCAGCTTCTGGGAAATCTGCCGCGCGGCAATCGACTGGACCAACGCCCAGTAACGTCCCGGCTCCACCATCATGCTTAAATCATGAGGCGGCACTGCGAAAAGCGGTGCCGCCTTTTCATTCATTTCATTTGCCGGAAGGACAGCGGGACCGCTACACGTAATGACACGCACCATGAAGTTCGTCCTCACCCCGCTGCTCCTGCTCTGCTCCGCCCTCAGCCTTGCGGCCCAGGCTCCCGCACCAGCCACTGCTGCATCCGCCCCGCAGGCAGAGGTGGTGTCTGTCCAAAAGATTTGGGACAAAGCGCCTCACCAGGCCTTCACAGATCTCGTCCGGTACCAGAACCTGTTCTTCTGCTGCTTCCGCGAAGCCGAGGGCCATGTGGGCGGCAACGGCATCATCCGCATCCTCATCTCCTCCACCGGTGAAAACTGGGTGGACTACGCCACCGTGGCCGAGAGCGGCACAGACTTGCGGGATCCCAAGCTGGAAATCACCCCGGACGGCAAGCGCCTCTACCTCCTCTGCGGCGGTTCCGTGTATGAAGGGACCCAGCTCAAAGGCCGCCGTCCGCGCTACTCCACCTCCATCGACGGCAAGGTCTGGACCCCCACCCAAAAACTGCTGGCCGAGGGCGACTGGCTGTGGCGTGCCACGGTGAACCCTGCGGACAAAAAATTCTACGGCGTGGCCTACAACAGCTACCCCACCACCGGCGGTCCCAAGTTTGAGCCGGAGTGGTCTCTCAAATCCTACACCAGCAACGACGGCAGCGTCTGGCAGCTCTCCTCCCTCATGCAGGTGCCCGGCCAGCCGAACGAAACCACCCTGCGTTTCCTGAAGGACGGCAGCGCCCTCGCCCTGGTCCGCCGTGAAGGTGGAGACAAGAAAGGGGCCATCGGCGTGGCCCAGGCCCCCTACCGCGAGTGGAAGTGGACCCTGCTCCAGGTGCCCCTGGGCGGCCCGAACTTCATCGAGCTTCCAGACGGCACGCTCATTGCCGGCTCCCGGGGCTTTGGCAAGACACCGGGCCCGCACATGATCCTTTCCAAAATGACTCCCACGAGCCTGGAACCCATCGCCGAACTGCCCAGCGGTGGCGATTGCAGCTACCCCGGTTTGTGCTGGCATGACGGCCACCTCTATGTGAGCTACTACTCCAGCCACGAAGGCAAAAGCAGCATCTACGTGGCCAAGGTGAAGCTGCCCGGTGTGAAAGCCCCGTGACCCTCTGTCCTGCTCCGATGCCTCCATCCTCCCCCCGCCTCATCGCCATCGTCGCCATGGCGGCCAACCGCGTCATAGGTTGCGATGGCACCCTGCCCTGGCACTACCCGGAAGACCTGAAGTTTTTTAAACGCACCACGTTGGGGCATCCCATCCTCATGGGCCGCACCACTTTCGAGTCCATCGGCCGCCCGTTGCCCGGCCGGCAGAATATCGTGCTTAGCCGCACTCTGGAACCGCGTGAAGGCATCACCGTCATCCGCGATGTGTCGGAACACCCTTCCGCCTGCTCCGGTGCGGAGACTCTCTTCGTCATCGGCGGTGCCCAGATCTATGCCGAGCTCCTGCCCCAGTGCCACGGCCTGTACCTGACCCTCGTGAAAAAGGAATACGAGGGCGACACCTTTCTCCCGGCCTTTGAAGACAGCTTCGTCCTGAAAGAAGTTTTGGAAACAACGGAGGATCTGGAGTTCCGGTATTATGAGGCCAAAAGATAAAATGGCGGCCAGGGTGTTCTGATCATGGCTCGCAAGCCTGACCGGACATTGAACGGGAGGTCGGATCTCGACAAGCCATCCGTCCGTGTGCTGGAATGTACATGGTCCCGTCAATGAATCCAGACACCGCAGCCCTTCCTCCAAGCACCAAGACTTCTGTCCTCCGAACCTCGCTCCGCTGGCTGGGTGGCCTGATGTGCTTTGCTGGCCTTTCGTGTGCCGCATCTTACTGGCTTTTCATCCTGCCCTGGCTGCAAGGCAAGGCTCCGGAATACACTCCCCATCTCTCCATGCAGGGCTACTGGGAAGCCAAGCAACCCCACCTCAAATGGGGGCCATGGTGGCATGAAGACGGAAATGTGGTGGGCGCGTTTGGCGGCAAGGAATGGGCAGAACGCCTTATGCAGTGGATAGCGGAGGGCAAGGAGATGCAAAGCTGCCAGAACGGCCACTGGGAAGAGGCGCTGCCCGTGATTACGAACCACGAATTCGACTTCTCAAACTCCGGCAAGGCCTGGCAGGAGTGGTGGAAGGACAACCACTCCAAAACCCAGGAAGAATGGATTCAGGCGGGGTTTGAGAAACTCGGTGTCGAAGTGGGAATGCCCCCCACCGAAAAAGACTGGCCCCAGCTTCTGGCGCTTTTAAAAACCGCACCAGCACCGGCGTCTGCTGAGGAGAAGGATCATGCAAGACCGTCCCAGAAGTATCACCATTCTTTCCACGTCCGGTACAATGCCTACCGTTGGTTGCGGGATTCCGGCTTTGACCCCGTGACTTACATTCTGTCTGACCGGTCCGGAGGTTCAGCAGAGCTGCTGAACGGAGCACAGCAGTGGTGGGAAATGGATCAAAAGA
>DASWXG010000191.1:0-4744 GCA_036405615.1 Prosthecobacter sp.
GCGTCCCGCCAATGATCTCCAGTTGAATTGAAGTAGTATTGGGCGAAACCGCCGTTGTTGACTTGACCATCAAGTTCATTGATCGCGCAAATATGCTTCTCCGGCACCGTCAATGCCCCCCACCCAGCAGTGTCAACGACCTCCCAGGGATCTCGAACGGCCTCAAAATAACGGTGATAGGAGTAGAGTCCCTTGATTGCTCCCCGGGCAACCTTCTCATTTGGATGATCTGCAAGTCGCTCAAGCGTGGGCACGTCTTCCTGCATCCGGTATCGTCCCAGGAGGGAAACGGCTTTTCCCAAGACACCTGCCGTCGTATCGATAGGTTCTCGATTTGCGTCCTCAATCAGTATGAGGAGTTTCCCCCGCGGAATCTCAATGGACTCTTCCGCAAATGCCTCAAGGATACTCAAAACCCGTGCAAACTTCAGGGTGAAGAGATCCGGCGCAAGGAGGCGATCGAGTGATCGAGTGCGATCCAGGCCCAGCATGACCGTTGGAATTTTCTCGCAAACAGGGAAGCTTGTATCCTCCGGCCACATTCCCGCCACCAGTTCGTAGAATTGCGATTTCTCAGTCCCTTTGATGCGCTCACCCGCAATCGCCCGCTGAATTCCCATGAGAGCGTAGCTCTTCACGTAGTCGTCCTCGTCCTTGAGCGCTCGCCGCAAGTCTGGCAGGGAACGGGACGAGCCCACTGACCCGATAATCCCTGCGGCTCTTTTTCGGATGACCGCGCTCGGAGACTTGAGAAAGGGGGAGAGCAGATCAGCTGCCTCGGGCGGTGGAGGTGCATCATGGTCAAAGATTTCTGTGAGACGGCAAATGGGCGCCTCTTGCGACCAGGGCGTGGAGTCTGTGAGAACCGTCAATCTCTCGTGGCTTGACGTGTCGTTCAAAATCTCCAGAGCACGAGGATAAGCCTCCTTGCCGAGTTTTGCGAGGACCCGCTTTTCAGCCCATGCGTCGTCCGAGGATTTTGCCTCAAAGACGAAGTAGTCCACCAGCTTCGCAATCTGATCTCTCGACCCTGAAATTGCCGATGCACGGTCTTCCACATGCTTGTGAAATTGGGTTAGATCAGGCATCGCATCCGGATTGCGCAAGGCATCCCAAAATGAGTTTATCTCAATCCCCTGCGATTTTGTCCAGGCTATGGCGATGACTGCGGCAACCGCCGCAACTGAGAAAATGATGATCACGATGTCCATAAGTGAGTTGTAGCAAGAGTCCATTTCTTGCCGTCATGCCTGTCTGGTTTCGACGGTTCCAATCTGAGCGTCCCACCATGCGCCAAAGTCCTTCATCCATAGCATGAATTTGTCGCTTCCTTGCGGAGGGCAAAGCCGCACCGCTTCAATGAAGGCCTGCGGGGGCAGGTAGCCATGCTGTTCGATGTAGTGGACAATCATTCCTGGTGCAAAATAAACGGTGTCCGGACTGGGAATGAAGAGATTCCGGGCGTCCCTGTGAACCCGCCCTTCTGCTTCGCAGAACTCGCAGTTATGCGTGCCCGCCGCAGCAAAAACAGACCAAGGATTGCGCAAATGCTGATTGAGCAGCGGAACGAGGTCGGCAGGTGGTGCGCCAATGGTGAACCGATGCCCGGTTCCTAGCCAGGCAATTGATCTAACGTATCGGCATTCGCCGAGATAGGAGTCATGCGAAAGATCGTCAAAGTACATTTTTACCGGTATTGGCAAGCACGGTCAAACCGTGGGCGCTCCCTCGGCCAGGCTCTTCATATACCCTTGGTATTGAAAGCCAGCCAAACTCCGGTGTAAAGTGAACAGATCGACCGCGCAAACCGAACCGCGAAGGCTGCGGTCAGTCACCCCCGGCAGCCGAACTCGAAGCCGCCGCATGCGGGTCGAGATGCCTTCACGCCTCGCAGCCAGGGCATCCACCGTCAACCCTTGCAAACCATGGTAAACAACCGCCAACTCTTCCCGGGACGGCAGCCCATCCGCCTGTGGTGCCTGCGCCGCCTTGTCCCCCCGAGAACTCGGGGTCGCCGCACAAAGGCGGTGTCAGGTACGTATTGTTCCTCATCGTCACTTCATCTCATTCATTTCATTGCATGACCCGTTGCGTTTACCGCCTGCCAGCCATCCTCGTCGCAAGCCTGGGTTTGGGCCTGTGGCCGGGCCTTGCCGATGCCGCCCGTGCTGCCGAGCCGTTCGATGCCTTTCTGGAGAAGCACTGCATCCGCTGCCATGGCCCGGAGAAGGAGAAGGGAGATTTGCGGATCGACCAGCTTTCGCGCGATTTTAAACTGGGCGCAGATTCCCACCACTGGGCGGAGATGATCGAGCAGGTGAACTCCGGCGAGATGCCTCCGAAGAAAGAGGAGAAGCCGACGCAGGAGGAAATCGCGGCATTCGTCTCCAGCCTCGACTCACGCATCAAGGAGGGCAGGGCAGGGCGCATGGCGGCACGGCCTGCGGTGTCGCACTACCGCCTGAGCCGGAAGGAGTATCAAAACACCGTCTATGACCTCCTCGGCGTGCGGTATGACCCGGCCAAGCCCGGCGAGCTGAATGAAGACACGCTGTGGCATGGCTTTGAGCGCATCGGCTCGGAGCTGTCGCTTTCGCCCTCGCATGTGGACCGCTACTACCGAGCTGCGGGGACGGTGCTGGACCGCGCCTTTCCGCCCGTGTCGGGCGAGGCCCGCAAAGTCCGCAAGACAGCGGCGGATCTGCGCTATAACGGTGGCAAGGAGCAGCAGGCCGCGCTGGACCGGTTTGGCATCAAGCGTCCGCTGCGTTATCTGCTTTTCCCCGGCACGGTCCAGAATGCCCTGTCACCCAATTGGTTCGGCAAGACCGGGCCGGAGCACAGCGGGCTGTACAAAGTGCGCATCCAGGCCAGCGGCATCCGCCCGCCCGGCGGCCAGCCCGCGCACCTGAGCATCGGCAAACGCACGGGCGAGGAGACGGTGGATGGCATCATTGACCTGGACATCACGGCCCCGGAGGACAAGCCGCAGGTGTATGAATTTGAAGTGTTTCTCGAGATGCCCTCGACACTGGATTTCTGCATCGTGGCCACGGATGTGGTGGACCGCAGGAGCGGTGCGGCCTTCCGCAATGCACTCTCCAGCCGCGGCGGCTACATCTTCACCCACAGCAGTGAGACCCTGCTGCTGAACCCGAACGCCCCGCAGATGTTCGATGACAAAGGCAACGGCCTTTTTTCCACCGTGCTTCTCGACTGGATCGAATGGGAAGGGCCGCTGGAGACAGAGGCGGAGAAGGCCCGGCGAAAGGGCGTGGTGCCTCCAGATGACGCCACCCCCGAGGCCGTTGCCGCCCATCTGCAAAGCTTTGCCGAGCGCGCCTGGCGGCGGCCGGTGGGCAAGGATGAACTCGCCGAGTATCTGCAATCTTACCGCGAGGAACGCGAGGCCGGGGAAAAGCCGGCTGAGGCCTACCGGGTGGCGATGCAGGGCGTGCTGACCTCCCGAAACTTCCTCTACCTCGTCGAGGGGGAACCCACCGCCCGCGAGCGTCTCACCGACATGGAGCTTGCCTCCCGGCTCTCGTACTTCCTGTGGAGCTCCATGCCGGATGACTCCCTTGTCAGCGCAGCGCGGGGCGGCAGCCTGAGCGGTGAGGGCCTGAAGAAAGAGGTGGACCGGGTGCTGGCCGACAGCCGCATCAACCGCTTCATCGACGACTTCTCCCGGCAGTGGCTGCAACTGCACCGCGTGGGCATGTTCCCTCCGGACAAAAAGCTCTACCCCGCCTATGACCGCTGGCTGGAGACCAGCATGCGGGCGGAGCCGGTGGAGTTCTTCCGCGAGATGCTCGTGAAAAACCTGCCCATGGAGGGCTTTATTGATTCCGACTGGACCATGGCAAATCCGCGCCTCTGCGATTTCTACGGTCTGCCGGAGCCGAAGACGGATGCCTTCCAGCGCGTCTCGCTGAAACCCGAACACCGCCGCGGCGGTCTGCTGACCATGGGCGCGACGCTTGGCCTAACATCGGATGGTACACGCCACCGTCCCGTGCATCGCGGGGTCTGGCTCAGCGAGGTGATCTTTGCCAAAACCCCGCCGCCGCCGCCGGCCAATGTGCCCGCCATCGAGCCGAATCCGCCCAAAAGCCCCAAGGCCACCCTGCGGGACAAACTGGAGGCCCATCGCAACGACGCCAACTGCGCTGCCTGCCATGCCAAGATCGACCCGCTGGGCCTCGCCTGGGACAACTACGATGCCATCGGCCAGTGGCGCACTCATGAAAGTGTCGCGGCGGGAGTGGGCGCAAACCCGGTGGTCAACCCCAGCGGCGAAATGCCTGACGGCCGTTCCTTCAAAGACGCCAATGACTTCAAGCGCCTGCTCATCGAGGACCGCGAGAAGTTTGTCCAGGCCTTCATCGAACACCTCTGCACCTACGGGCTCCGCCGCGTGCTCACCGTGGACGACCAGGAAGACATCACCGCCATTGTGGCCGAAGCAAAGAGAAACCAATATGGTGTCAAAGACATCGTTCGCGCCGTGGCTGTGTCTGAACTGATGCGGAAGAGATGACTGGCGCCAGGACTCCAGCAGATTCAGGAAAGCCCGCAGATTATTTTTTGAATGAAACAAGACATGCAAACCCAATCTGTTGGCTTCCTTGAATCTGTGGGATACCAGATCGCACATGCAGGCTCGGCGAAGATGTCTGCATTGAGGTTCCAGCAGATTCAGGAAAGCCCGCAGATTATTTTTTGAATGAAACAAGACATGCAA
>DASWXG010000192.1:0-2091 GCA_036405615.1 Prosthecobacter sp.
CACGCTGCTGGCGGGCTTCCGGCACCTTGTTTACAAACTCCTCATGGCGCACGATCTGCAGTGTCCACAAACGGCCCACAAGCACCCCAAACCCGCACAGCATGGCGAGGGTCAGCAGATAAAGACGGAAGCGGTATTTAACGACCATCGAAAGAGTACCTCAGGCCTTCGTATTTGATTTCGTGACGGGAGAGCCCGGCCAGAGTGTAGAGCAGCAAGAAGATCAAGGGAGCCGCCAGCATCGCCAGCAGGGAGTCAGTGATCATCTTCGTCCAGATCAGGGGCGAAAAGTAAAGGCTGCCGCGCAGAAAGGTCATGACCATGTACTCGCTGAGCAGCCAGGCAAAGGTGGTGAAACCGACCAGCAGAACGGGGAGTTCCAGCCGGCCACGTTTGAAGAGCGGGCGAACGCCCTGGAGGAAAATGCCGAGCAGGCCGAACAGCAGGATGGACAGGCCGAAGCCAATGCCGCCACCCGCCACATCCAGTTCCGGCAAGGCGCCGCCTGCCGTGCCCAGCAAGGAGTGTGCGGCTTTGGTCGCGGGTTCAAAAACGCCGGGAACATAGCGTGCGTCCCAGATAAAGCCTGTCACAAACGCCAGCATGAGCATCACCGGAAATGGCACGGCGACCGAGGCCGAAAAAAAGAAAACCGGCGGCAGAAAGAGTGTAGCATACTGGGCCATGGGGATGCCCGGAATGAACTCCTGAACCACGAAGGTCAGCAGCAGCAGAATGAAAGTGACGGGGTAGAAAATCATGTCGGCTCAGGGCACGGCAAAAGACCGGACGCCATTCCTCCCCGCCCGCGCACTGACGGGCGTTGCCGCCGTCAGACAGAAGGGAATCATGGCTGCTGCTTCAGTCATTTGCATGAGATCATTCGTTCGTCTTTAACCGCCGTCAGAACGGTTATTTTTCCGCCGCCTCCGCCACAGGTTGCATTTCCACCACAAAAACATGCTCCAGCAGGGAGAAGTCCACTGCGGGTTCAACCACGGCCTCTCCGGAAAGGTCGCGGTTTTCAAACCGCTTCACCCGGCCGACGAGCAGACCGGCGGGGAACAGTCCGCCCTCGCCAGTGGAAACCACGTTGGCACCGGGATTGATGAGAATGTTTTTGCTCAGGAACCGCAGACGCAGATCCGGCCGCATGTCCAGGCCAGCACGCTCGCCAGCGATGATCCCCTGCTCCAGGGTGCCTTCGATACGGGCCGAGACTTTGCACAGCTCATTGGTCAGCAAAATGATCTCGGCCATGTGAGGTGCCATCGTTCCCGTTTTGCCAATGAGACCTGAGGAACTGATGACCGGGCTGTCCGTGGCCAGTCCATCCAGAGAGCCCTTGTCGATGATCATGGTGTTCCACCAGGTGGAGGACACCCGCTTGATAACCCGGGCGGCGGTGGTTTTGAAAGGAGACGCCTGCTTGAAGTCGATCAGGCCTCGCAGTTTGTTGTTCTCGTCCAGCGTCTGGGCGTACTTTTGGGAGATGATGCGCAGGCGCTCCACCTCGATCTGAAGACGTTCGTTTTCCCTCTTCAACTCCCGCGGGTCTTCGGTGGAAGACACCGCCCCGCTGACGGCCTGCTCCACCGCCGCGCTGGAGTGGATGAACGGCGCCAGCAGCGCCATGGTGCGGCTCTGGATGTCACGGGTCACCGGTGTGTCCAGTGTGAACACGGACACGACCGCCGCGATGAACAGCAGCAGCGCGAGGATGTTGAGCTTTTTCATGGTTCAGCCTTTCCTCCGGCCCGGCCTCGCAGATGACCGCCACAGGGGCGGACAACGGGCCGGTCAGGATTTTTGAACTGCGATACCGGCTTCAGACCTCAGTGGTGCCCACTTTGCTCAGGAGGGCCAGTTCGCCCAGCACCCGGCCAGCGCCTTCGCCCACGGCGCTCAGCGGATCTTCCGCCACATGCACGGGCAGCGCGGTCTCTTCCTGAAGAAGCTTGTCCAGGCCGCGCAGCAGGGCACCGCCACCGGCCAGCATGATGCCGCGGTCCACCAAGTCGGCAGAAAGCTCAGGCGGGCAGCGTTCCAGCGTGGTGCGGACGGCGTCAATGATGGCGTTGAGCGGCTCCA
>DASWXG010000193.1:0-4089 GCA_036405615.1 Prosthecobacter sp.
TCACCTCCAGGCCGGTGATGCGCTATGCTGCCGGCATGCGTGCCCGTTCCCGCCGTCGCTCTTCCAAAAGTTCCCGCTGGCTGCTGGCCCTGGCTGTTCTGGCGGTGCTGGGGCTGGGGGCTGCCTTTATGCTGCCAACTCTGGTCATGGGCTGGGTGCGCAACTATCTGCAGCAGGAGGCGTTCCGGAGCCGCTTGCAGCAGGCTTTGGGAACGGAGATGGCAGGAGAGGTCAGCCTGTCCTCCCTGCGTTGGGCGGGCGATTCGGTCACGGCGAATGAAGCCGGTCTCCTCACCGCCCAGGGATGGAAAGCACAGCTCGGCGGCCTCCATGTCACGCTGGACTGGAACGCTTTTCGCCAGGGCAAATGGCGGCTGGTCGGCAGCGGCGCAGACAGCTTTGTGCTGGAGCGCTCTGCTGCAAAGGCTTCTCCTTCACCCGCGGTTCCGGCGGCGGCAGAGCCTGTCTTCGCAGAAAAAACAGAAGGCGGGGCGGTTCCCTCCTGGCTTCAAAGCTACCTGCCCGATACCACCGAAGTGGACGGTGTCGCATTGGAGAGGGTCAGTGTCTTGCATCCCGGTCCCTGGAATCTGCGGGATGCCCGGGTGAAGATCGGGGCGTGGCAGCAGGGGGACAATTCCATCCAGGCTGTGGCGGAGGGAGGCGTGGTGGAAACTCCCGTTGTCCTGCCAGCGCAGGCCCTGCCGGTGAAGTTCAGCCTGGGCCGCGCCTCCTTGCGGTTGAGCCGTGGAGAAGTTCATTTGAAGGAAGCTTCCCTCAAATGGCTGGACGCGGGAGATCTGACCGTGCGTGGAAAAGTGACGTCCGCCGACGGCCGTTATGACGCTGCCTGCCATTTCAGCCAGATCCCTCTGTCGGAGTGCCTGACAGAAGACTGGCGGCTGAGACTGAGCGGGCGTGTGGAAGGTGATGTGGCATCCGTCGGTTTGGTCAGCCAGACCGCACCTGTGGTGACGGGGGCGGTTCATCTGAAGGATGGTGTGCTGACAGCGTTGCCTGTTCTGGACCGCCTCGCTGCTTACACAGGGGTGGAGAGGTTTAAACGTCTGGTGCTGGATGTGGCCTCTGCCGATATCCGGCTGGACGGCGGCAGCCGCCGTTTTGAGAAGGTGCTGCTGCGGTCAAACGGGCTGATGCAACTGGAAGGCAGCCTGCAGGTGACAGGCGAGAATATTGAGGGGAACTTTTTGTTAGGCGTAACGCCTGAGACCCTGAAGTGGCTGCCGGGAGCGCAGCAGCATGTTTTCACCACAGCCCACTCGACCGGCGCACCCGGCATGCTGTGGACGCCGCTGCGCATTACTGGCACGCTGGCCGCGCCCCGAGAGGATTTGAGCGGACGTCTGGCTGCTGCCGCAGGCCGTGCGCTGCTGGACGTACCGGCAAATGTCGTGGGCGGCGGCAGTGAGATGCTGCTGACCCCGGTGCTGGGCAAAGAGGCCGGGACACTCCCCCGAGAGGTTTTGAAAGGGGCTACCGATGCCACGGGCAAAGCCGTGGAGACCGGCGTGCAGCTTCTCCAGGGCCTGGGCGGCGGGCTCTTGGGCAAGTAAAGGCAAAGGAGAAAGAAGGGCGCAACCGGCCCTCCGCATCCGCTACAGGTGGCCGGGCTGCCAGGCCTCCATGGCCAGACAGGCTGCACCCAGGGCCCCGGCTTCGTCTCCCAGGCGGGAGCATTCCAGGTGCATCTGGAGGCCCTGCTGCACAGGGGCCACTTTTTCGCAGGCTTCCATGATGGCCTGGCAAAAACGGTTCCCCAGGGCTGTCAGAGGCCCGTGCAGGAGGCAGACTGTGGGATCCAGAACCATCTGGATGCAGGTGAGCACTCGCGCATAGTCAGCCACCACTTCCTGCCAGACTGGCTCGCCGTTCGGGATGTGGACCAGCCTTGCAAAGGCTGCATACAGGTCATCCGGCACAGGCGCATCATGGCTCAGACCTGCCAGCCGCCGGTAGGTCATGGGGGCGCTGAGGACGTGATGAAGCTCCTTGCTGGGCGTTTCTCCGGACAGGGGCCAGGGCCAGAGCCCCACTTCACCTGCCGCATGCCGGGCCCCGTGCAGCAGTCTTCCTGCCTGCATGCTGGCAATGCCGAAACCGCTGCGAGCCCCGACAATGACATAGTCGTTCTCCTCCCGCCGGTTGCCAAACCAGCGCTCGGCCACCGCGATGGCCCGAAGGTTGTTTTCGATAACGACAGGGACTTCAAAATGGCCCGCCAGCAGTTTTCCGAGCGGGATGTTTTCCCAGCCCCGGATGAAATCGTAGCGCAAGGAGATGCCATTGGCGGTGTCCACCAGCCCGGGGGCGCCTACGCCGATGCCCAGCATGGGGCGTGAAAAACGGCGCTGGAGAACGGTGATCGCATGCAGGATGACCTTTTCCACATCCGCCGGCGTGGGCCGGAAATGCAGGCGGACCTCTTCTGAGGCCAGGGCCGCCCCGGCAAAATCCACCCCGGTGATTTGCATGCGGTCTGCCGTGAACTCCACCCCGGCAAACCAGCCGGGTGTCTCTGACACTCCCAGCTTTCGCTTCGGCCTGCCCATGCCCCCATGCTCCAGCCCGGATTCATTCAGATGGCGGCTGGCGATCAGCTGGTCCACATACAGCCCTGTGGTGGAGGCCGAGATCCCCATGGCGCGGGCCAGCATGGTGCGGGAGGTCGCGCGGCCGCTGCGAACGTGCAGGATGGTGGAGGCTAGCAGCTGACGGAGGTCGGAGGTTTTCTGACGCATGGCCGATAAATGGGAGGGTCAAGAAAAGCTCTAGATTCCTATTTTGGAAATCCAAAAGTGATTTGCAGCGCATTTCCTGTTCAAATCCAGTATTTTTATCAGGCGATAGTGTCGGTATTGAGAGGATCTATATCAGATTCATCCGCATGGATGCACTCGCGAATTACCTTGGATGTGACATGATCCAGGTAAGTTTTGAGCACGGCTTCGAGCTCCAGAAACTCAGGCCACAGCGTTTCGTCCACAAATCCCGGAGGTACGCACACCAAAACTGTGGTGCGCCGCTGGCGGGGGCGGCGATACGGTTTCAGCGAATATCGCCTGAGGAGCGCTACAAAGAGGGCACGTGACCAGTCGTCATTCAGGATGAAACGGTACTCAATGGCCCGTTCCTGGCGGCCGGCTTCTTCCAGCCTCCTCAGGATGCGCGCCATCGCATCGGCCGCGGCATCCCTTTCCCCCGGAGTTGCGGCTCCGGCATAAAGGCGCTCGATCTTGCCCAGCTTTTCGCGCAGTTCCTTTTCAGTCATGGCAGTGTGGCCGGAAGGCAGATGCTGTCACGGATGCCTGCTTACACTTCCAGCTGGATGCCCAGTTCGCAGACCTGGCGCGGAGGCAGGTCGAAGTAGCCTGTGGCGGGTCTCGACAGGCGGCTCAGGGTGACAAAGAGGCGCTTCCGCCAGCGGGCCATCTTGCCCGGTCCGTTGGTCAGAAGAATCTCCCGGCTCTGGTAAAAGGTGATGCCGTTGCGCTTCAGTTTGGTCTTCTCGCTGAGAGCCTGGCAGAGGTCGTCAAACACCTGGGGCGATTCGGCGAAGCCGTACCGGAGCACGACGCGGTAAAACTCCTGGCAGTGCTCTTCAATCTCATGCCGGGTGCTGCCGATGATGTGAGGCACGTCCTCAAACTTTACGGTGAGAAGCACCACCTGTTTGTGCAGAGCCTTGTTATGTTTGAGATGGTGCAGAAGGGCCAGCGGCAGGCCGTCGGCACTGGCGGACATGAAGACCCCTGTGCCCGGTACGCGGATGATGCGGTCTTTCTGAATCTCATCCACCAGGTGTTTTACCGGCAGGCGCCCGCGCTGCATGGCCTGGAACAGCACCGCACGGCCATCCATCCAGGTCTTCATGATCACCCAGATGCCGGCGGCGACCACCAGCGGAAACCACGCGCCCTGCATGAACTTGACCAGGCTGCCTGCCACATAACCCATCTCGATGGTCATGAACACCGCCACGGGCAAGGCGGCTTTCCAGAAGGCCCAGCCCCAGATGCGGCGGGCGACAAAGTAAAAAAGAATGCTGGTCAGCAGCATTTCCAGAGACAC